>JACCUM010000255.1 GCA_013811805.1 Geodermatophilaceae bacterium
CTCGATCTGCACATCCCGCAGGGCCAGACAATCGCCCTGGTCGGGGCCACCGGCGCCGGGAAGTCGACGCTGGCCCGCTTGGCGGGTCGGTTCTACGATCCGCGTGAGGGCAGCGTGTCTCTCGACGGGGTGGATCTGCGACGGCTGTCCGACGAAGATCTGCGTCGGGCCGTGGTGATGGTGACCCAGGAGAGCTTCCTGTTCTCCGGCTCGGTGGCCGACAACATCGGCTTCGGTCGCCCAGGGGCATCCCGCGCCGAGGTCGAACACGCGGCCCGCGCAATCGGGGCCGACGAGTTCATCCAGCGACTGCCAGAGGGCTACGACACCGACGTACGCAAGCGCGGCGGTCGGCTCTCGGCCGGGCAGCGCCAGTTGGTTTCCTTCGCGCGCGCCTTTCTGGCCGATCCGGCGGTGCTGATCCTTGACGAGGCGACCAGCTCGCTCGACGTACCCAGCGAGCGGCTGGTCCAGCGCGCCCTGGGCACGATCCTGGCCGACCGTACAGCGATCATCATCGCCCATCGACTGTCCACAGTGGAGATTGCCGACCGGGTCCTGGTCATGGACGCCGGGCGGCTGATCGAGGACGGCTCGCCGTACGACCTGCTGGCCGGCTCCGGACGCTTCGCCGACCTGCACACCGCATGGCGGGACAGTCTCGCCTGACGCTGTGGGGCTGTGTAGCGCGTGAAAGACTGGCCCGCATGGCTGGATCTGTGTACATGCCCAAAGACGGGATGCGAATCGGAACCTATGGGAGTTACGCCGAGGCCCAGCGCGCCGTGGACTACCTGTCGGACAACAAGTTCCCCGTGGAGAACACGACCATCATCGGCTCAGAACTGCGCATGGTGGAGCAGATCACTGGACGGTTGACCTGGGCCCGCGCCGCATTGGCCGGGGCCGCCAGCGGTGCCTGGTTCGGCCTGTTCGTCGGCCTGCTGCTGGGTCTATTCGCACCCGGTAACCGGGAGCTGTTCACGCTGGCGCTCTTCGGCCTGTTCTACGGGGCGGTCTTCGGGCTCATCTTCGGGTTGATCGGGTACGCCGCCACCCGGGGCAAGCGGGACTTCACCTCGACCAGCCAGGTAGTGGCCAGCACCTACGACGTTATGTGCGTGCCCAGCCACGCCCAAGCCGCCCAAGAACTGCTCGGCAAGCTCAGCCTGACCAACCCGACGAACCCCACCTGAGCCACCGCATCAGGCACGTCATCTGGAGTCAAGGACGCCCTGTATCAAACCTATTGGTAGAAGGCGTCCTTCAGTCCGATGAAGTTGGGCTCACAGCGGGGGCGAGGTAGGCGAAGGCGATCGCCGCTGCGGTGGCCACATTGATCGAGTCCACTCCGGCGCGGATCGGGATCCGTACCCGCAGGTCGGCCGCATCCAACGCCTCCTGACTCAACCCGGGCCCCTCGGCGCCCACCAGCACGGCCGTACGCGGATGCTGCGCGGGATCGAGATCACCCAGCACCAGTGCGCCGGGACCGGGCGTCATCGCCAGCACCGCGAACCCGGCGGCCCGCAGTTCCGCGATCGCCCGCGGCCAGCGTGCGAACCGGGGCGAGGCCGACATCTGGGACGAGGGCGGGGACGGAGACGGGGCCGCCAGCTCGGTGAAGGGCACCGCGAGCACGTGGCCCATCGAGACCCGCACCGCGCGCCGATACAGCGGATCGGCACAGCCCGGCGCGAGCAGCACCGCATCAAGCCCGAATGCGGCCGCGTTGCGGAAGATCGACCCAAGATTCTCGTGATCGTTGACGCCCTCGAGTACAGCGATCCGCTTCGCCGACCCGATCAACGTCTCGACGGGCAGTGCCGGCAGCCGATCCGCGCTGGCCAGGACTCCCCGGTTGAGGTGAAATCCCACCGCCTGTGCCATCACCTCGGCCGAGGCCACGTACACCGGTGCCGCAACGTCGCGCAGTTCGGTGCCCAGGACTTCGATCCGCGAAGACACGCCGAGGACGGCCCGGACCTGGTACGGCGAGGCAAGCAGGCGCTGTACGACCGGGACCCCTTCGGCGATCACCAGAGCCGGGCCGCCGGACCGGTCGGGTCGACGGTCGGCAGAGGACAGGTCCCGGAAGTCGTCGAGTCGAGGATCGGCGAAGTCTCGGATCTCGATCGGTGCGGCCACATCGGTCATCCTGCCTCGGTAGAGATCAGGGGCTGGCCTGGA
>JACCUM010000258.1 GCA_013811805.1 Geodermatophilaceae bacterium
CGTCGCCGGAGTAGAACGCCACGTTCGCTTCCAGATAGTCGGTTGCGGCCTCGGCCGCGTCACCGGCCGAACCCGCCGCGGCGAAGGCGAAGATCGCGTCGGCGGTGAGGCCGTAATCGGCGAAGACCTCGGTTGCCGGGTCGATGATCCCGTCGCCATCGAGGTCGATCTCGGTGGCCAGATGATCGCCGTCGACGAGCTCACCGGTCAACCAGCCGGCGGCGGCATCGGCAGGGTCGGTGGTCAGTGGGGAGGTCGGCGGTGCGGCGCCGGCTCCGCTAGGCGAGAGCAGGACCGCGAGCAGGGTGAGGACGGCGACGAGCGCGCCAGTCCCGCCGTACCCACGCGGTGTCGTTCGAGAAACGACGGCGCGCGAAACGGGACGTGTAGCGGTGGTGTCGGACATGTGGGCCTCTCAGTGAGCGATCCGACGAAGAGAAGGCCCTGGCAGCTCACAGGAAACCCCCTTGCGCGTGTGGTGCAACGCGAAGGGGGCGGCGCAGGTGAGGTACCTGAGCTCCGCCCCGCAGACCTCGGCGTGATGGAGTCGCTCGTACGGGGCAGGTAGTCGGGCTCGTCGGGTACGCCTCGGGCGTCTCGACTTACCGCTGCGGGTCAGCGCCGGACTCTCACCGGACTTCCCCTGCGCCAGCACTTATGCAGTTGTGGTTGTTCCGGATGTTCCGCCTGCCGGCCCCCGAAGTCAATTCCGGCGCCATTGGCGTCGACTCCCACGGGCCTGAACCAGAACGATTGTGGACGAGGTGTGCTCCGAAGACCCGCGTCCGTACCGAAGACCCGCGGTTCCGTACCGTGTTGATCACGCATGGTCAGTGTGGGCAACTGCCTCCGCCACAACAGTGACATTCACAAGGTCGGGGCGATTGTGCAGTTGCCGATCTTGGCGCAGGCCGCCCCGAACTCGCTGACCGTGCACACCTTCGGCCCGATCGCGATTTACCCACCGCCAGTCGCGCCGGGTAAGAGCACGCCCCCGAGGCCTGACCGAGTTGCCCAATCGCAGATGTCATGGGCCCGAACATCCTGTCCCCCTCTGCCCGGTGTCGCCCCCCATCTCTCCCCACCGCTGGGCGGGCGCGAGAGCATGGCCCTCGACGGCGCGAAACCTCGCGGTCCGGATCGGCGGTAGAGGAGGAGGTAGCCGTTGCTGTACGTGATGTCCAGGTTCATCCTCAAGCCGCTGTTCTGGTTGTTCTTCCGGCCGCGGGTCACCGGTCGGGAGAACGTGCCGGCCACCGGTGCGGTCATCCTGGCCAGCAACCACCTGTCCTTCATCGACAGCATCGTGATTCCGCTGGTATCCCCGCGCAAGGTCGCGATGCTGGCCAAGGCGGAGTACTGGCAGGGCAAGGGCATCAAGGGCTGGTGGACCCGAACGCTGTTCTCCACACTCGGGGCGCAGCCGGTCGAACGCGGCGAGCATCGGGCTGCGCAAGCCGCGCTGGATACGGCCCTGGCGGTGCTCGAGGACGGCGAAGCCTTCGCCATCTACCCGGAAGGAACCCGATCCCGGGACGGCCGCCTCGGTCGGGGGAAGACCGGTGTTGCCTGGTTGGCGCTGACCGCGGACTGTCCGATCGTCCCAGTGGCCGTCCAGGGCACCAACCGGATCATGCCGATTGGATCCCGGAGCCTTCGGCCGCACCGTGCCTGCGTCAGTTTTGGTGCGCCCTTACATTTCCCGCAGTACGCCGGACAGGCCGCTCGGGGCAAGCCCCGCCGCGAGGTGACCGATGCGGTGATGATCCAGATCGCGCAGCTGTCCGGTCAGGACAGGGCCGACTGGAGTGCCGCCGCGCCGTGAACGCAGACCCGCCTTCGGTGTGCAACGCACCGAGGCCAGACGCGCTCTACCTCGCTTTTATCAGCCCCAACGTGGGCCAGTCGCGCTCTGCCTCACCCTCGTGCAGTTGACCGACGAGCAGTGCCGCGTGCGGTTCGCCGGTGCCCGGGTCGCCCGGCTGGCCACCGTCGCCGGGGACGGCTCGCCACGTCTGGTCCCGATCACCTTCGTCGTGGCCGGCGCCCTCGCGGCGGGTGACATCGCCGGGACTAAAGAAGCCGTGGCGGGTGACGTCGTGTTCTCCGCCGTGGACCACAAGCCGAAGTCGACGACTGCCCTTGCCCGACTGCGGCGGATCGAACACGAACCGAGGGTGTCGCTGCTGGCCGACGACTACTCCGAGGATTGGACCCGCTTGTGGTGGGTGCGCGCCGACGCACATGCCGAGGTGTTGACCACCGGACCGGACCGGAAGTCCGGCGCCTCCCTTTTGGAAGAGAAGTACGAGCAGTACCGGAGCCAACCACCGCAGCACG
>JACCUM010000289.1 GCA_013811805.1 Geodermatophilaceae bacterium
CGCCCTACGGCCAGGTGTCGGTCTGGCCGGTCGTGCAGACCGTCCAACGGGACGGGATATGCGTCGAGGTGATCGCGCCGGCTCCGCATCTGTCCGAGGAACTCGCCGGCGTGGCGGCCAACCTCGCCGTGCGGTTGGCCGGTGAACTTGCCGTCGTCGGTGTGCTGGCAGTGGAGTTGTTCGAGACCGCCGACGGCCTGCTGGTCAACGAGTTGGCCATGCGCCCGCACAACAGCGGGCACTGGACGATCGAGGGTGCCCGTACGAGTCAGTTCGAACAGCATCTTCGTGCGGTGCTCGACTACCCACTGGGCGCGACGACCATGACCGCCCCTTGGGTCGTCATGGTCAACCTCCTCGGCGGACCCGCCGGCGGGATGGGGATCGACGAGCGCGTACACCACGCGATGGCCCAGTGGCCGGACGTGAAGCTGCACCTGTACGGCAAATCGCCGCGACCCGGTCGCAAGCTGGGGCACGTCACCGCTCTGGGCTCCGACTTCGCCGAAGTACGCGCCCGGGCGGCAGCCGCAGCCCAGTATCTGCATCAGGGAGGACACCCGTGAACGACCCGTCGGGACACGGCGGTGAGCAGATCAGGATCTCGGTGATCATGGGCAGCGACTCCGACTGGACCGTGATGAGCGCGGCTGCCGATGCGCTGCACGAGTACGGCGTCGCCCACGAGGTGCGCGTCATATCCGCCCACCGGACACCTCGGGACATGCTGGACTACGCCGCCAATGCGGTAGGCCGTGGTCTACAGGTGATCATCGCCGGGGCCGGGGGAGCGGCCCATCTGCCTGGCATGGTCGCCTCGGCCACCACGCTGCCGGTTATCGGTGTTCCGGTCCCGCTGGGCCAGCTCGACGGCTTGGACTCGCTGCTGTCCATCGTCCAGATGCCGGCCGGTGTGCCGGTCGCCACGGTCGGCATCGGCGCTGCCCGCAACGCGGGATTGCTGGCCGTAAGGATCCTGGCCGGCCATGATCTCGAACTCCGCCGGGCACTCGATCATGCAGCGGACCAACTCGCAGAGACGGTGCGGGACAAGGATGAAAGCCTTCGTCAACGACGCGCGAAGCAGCGTCTGGGACCCGGCTGAGCTAGCCTCGAATGATGACCATGACCTCAACCCCCAGCGCCTATCAGCTCAGCGACGAGCAAGTCATGGTCCGGCAGGCAGTGCGGGCCCTGGCCGAGGGGCAGATCGCGCCCCATGCCGCAGATGTGGACGAGCACAGCCGTTTTCCGGACGAGGCACACCAGGCCCTGACCCGCGCTGGCTTCCATGCCGTACATCTGCCAGAGCAGTACGGCGGCGCCGGTGCGGATGCCATCTCGACCTGCATCGTGATCGAGGAGGTCGCGCGGGTCTGTGCGAGTTCCTCGCTTATCCCGGCGGTCAACAAGCTCGGCACGACACCGGTGCTGCTGTCTGGCTCGGAGGAGCTGAAGAAGCAGGTGCTGCCAGGCGTCGCGGCCGGAGAGGAGATGTTCTCCTATGCGCTCTCAGAGCGGGAAGCCGGTTCTGACGCCGCCGCCATGAAGACCCGAGCGCGCCGGGACGGTGACCATTGGGTGCTCAACGGCACCAAGGCATGGATCACCAATGCTGGTGTCTCCCAATGGTACACCGTCATGGCGGTGACCGAACCGGGCAAGGGAGCAAATGGCATCTCCGCATTTGTCGTGCACCTCGACGACCCCGGGTTCGAGGTGGGTACGAAGGAACGCAAACTCGGGATCAAGGGCTCGCCGACCTGCGAGATCCACTTCACCGACTGCACCATTCCGGCAGAGCGGATCATCGGTGAGCCTGGGACCGGCTTCAAGACCGCGCTGAAGACCCTGGACCAGACCAGGCCCACGGTGGGCGCTCAAGCGGTCGGCATCGCGCAGGGCGCACTGGATGCGGCGATCGGATATGCCAACGAACGTAAGCAGTTCGAAAAGACGATCGGCGAGTTCCAGGGCGTCCAGTTCATGCTCGCGGACATGGCGATGCAGATCGAGGCGGCCCGGCACCTGGTCTACGTCGCCGCTGCGACCGCGGAGAGCGGCGGGGATGTCGGCATCCTGGCCGCGGCCAGCAAGTGTTTCGCCTCGGACGTGGCGATGAAGGTCACCACCGATGCCGTGCAGCTCTTCGGCGGGGCTGGGTACACCAAGGACTTCCCGGTGGAGCGGATGATGCGGGATGCCAAGATCACCCAGATCTACGAGGGCACCAACCAGATCCAGCGGGTGGTCATGGCCCGCAAGCTCCTCCGCCGCTAGACAAGGCTGCCCTCACCCGGGGACCTTCTCGGGGACTTTCTCCGGAGAAAGTCACATCTGGCCCGCTGCAGACCGCACATTCTCCGGAGAAAGTGCGGTCGGGGGCCGACCCGAGTACCGATCAGCCTGTGGCGGCGGGGATGATCATCGCCGCTGGTGTTGCCTCGACGATCAGGTCGGCTCCCGTCGCCTTGACGACGTCGTCGGCGCTGATCCCCGGTGCGACCTCACGAAGCACCAGCCCGGCGTCGGTAACGTCGAGGACGGCCAGATCAGTGATGATCCGGTCGACGCAGGCGCGTCCGGTGTAGGGCAGGTCGCACTCGTTGAGAATCTTCGGTGACCCGTCGCGCGCAACATGTTCCATCATCACGATGACCCGTCGGGCGCCGTGGACCAGGTCCATCGCACCGCCCATGCCCTTGACCATCTTTCCGGGGATCATCCAGTTGGACAGGTCCCCAGTTCGGCTGACCTGCATGGCCCCGAGGATCGCCACGTCGATGTGGCCGCCACGGATCATCCCGAAGCTCAGCGCGGAGTCGAAGAAGGCCGCACCTGGCAGCAGCGTGACGGTTTCCTTGCCGGCGTTGATCAGGTCGGGATCTTCCTCGCCGTCGAACGGGTACGGCCCGACGCCGAGGATTCCGTTCTCGCTCTGCAGCACGACGTGTATGCCGTCCGGGATGTAGTTGGGCACCAGCGTCGGCATCCCGATTCCGAGGTTGACGTACTGCCCGTCCTGGAGGTCGGCAGCGACTCGGGCGGCGAGTTCGGTACGGCTCAGTGCCATCATGCTGCTCCGGCTTCGACCCGGTCAGGCGTCCCGATCAGCACGGCAGCGCCCGGCCGGGGTCGTACGGTGCGCTTCTCGATCGGCTTGTCCTGTGCGCTGACCTGCACCACCCGCTGCACGAAGACGCCGGGGGTGTGCACGGTCTCTGGCTTGATCTCCCCGGGCTCGACGATGACCTCGACCTCGGCGATCGTCATCCGGCCGGACATGGCGCAGAGGTTGTTGAAGTTGCCGGCCGACTCGCGGTAGACGAGGTTGCCGTGCCGGTCACCCTTCCAGGCTCGTACGAGTCCGAAATCCGCGATGAGGGCGCGCTCCATTGCATACATCTGCCCGTCGAACTCGCGGACCTCGCGCGGCGGGCTCGCCAGGGCCACGGTGCCGTCGGAGTTGTACCGCATCGGTACGCCGCCGTCGGCGATCTGAGTGCCGACGCCGGTGGGGGTGAAGAAGGCCGGGATACCACAGCCGCCGGCCCGTAGCCGTTCGGCGAGGGTGCCCTGCGGGGTGAGTTCGACCTCCAGTTCGCCGGAGAGGAACTGCCGCGCAAACTCCTTGTTCTCACCGACGTAGGAACTGACCGTGCGGCGGATGCGGTGTGCGGCGAGCAGCGTCCCGAGTCCCCAACCGTCGACGCCACAGTTGTTGGAGTAGGTCTCCAGATCGCTGGCCCCTTGCTCGTACAAGGCGTTGATCAGCACGATCGGCACGCCGCAGAGCCCGAAGCCGCCGACGGCCAGAGTGGCCCCAGACGGGATGTCAGCCACCGCCTCAGCGGCGCTGTCCATGACCTTGTTCACGCACACCTCACCTTGCCTAGGACCAGCTATCCACCCAGTACGGGGATTCCTGGCAGCTCGATCCCGAGCGTAGCCGTGACCTTCTCCGAGGCGGCCCGGGCCGCGAGCCGATCTGATTGCGCATCGGTGACCAGGACGATGCTGTTGGCCGCAGCCAGCGGAGCGAGCAGCCAGGCGACCGGCCCGGCGGCCACGGCGAGATCTCGGCTGACCATGATCCGGCCTTCTGCGAGCATTCCCAGCCGCGCGGCCAACTCGGTCGCGGCGCTGACGAGTCCCTCGTGGCTGAGCTCGAGGCTGCCGGCGGTCAGGGCCGGGGCGGCCGGGTCCACCGGGATCGACGGCCGGAACTGATCGCCGTACCCGCCGATCTCCCGGGCATAGTCGGTGATGGCCCGCCACTGGGCCGAAAGGCCACGACCGAACGGGTGAAGGGTCATGCCGACGACGTCGCAGCGGACATCGGCGTAAGCAATCAGGTCAGCTTCGGTGCAGAACACGGCATCTGGTTGAACGGCCGCGTCGATGTCTGGGTAGTCCATGACTCGATGGCCAGCGGCCCAGGCGCCCAACAGGACTGCGGCGCTTTGCCAGTGCGGCGGCAACACGACCGCGATGCTCGCATCGTGGTCGAGACCGAGGCCGTCGTTGAGCAAATTGGCGGTCTTGGCGACCCAGTTGTCCAGGGTGGTGGCCGACAGCTCGGTCCGCTCGCCGGTGGCGTCGTCGTAATAGGTGAGCAGCGGGCCGGCCGGATCGCGAGTCAGCGCGCCGGCGAACAACTCCGAGGCGATCATGACGCGCCCACGTCGCTCGCGCCCGATCGGCTCAGTTGATGCATCCGGTGTCGGCGGCAGTACGAGGTACCTCCGCCGCGCCGGCATCGGGCACCTCGGCCGGGTCGACGGCCTGGCCGACCCCGTTGAAGTCGGAGCCGAGTACCAGCTGGACGTCGTTGCCTTCCAGGCCGGCATCCGTACGGACCACCGCACCGGGGATGGAACCGGCCAACGTTGCTGCCTGGCTCTCCTGGCCTTCGGCGTACCGGATCTCGGTCTGGATGTAGTCGCTGGAGTCGGCGTTGCCGGTCGAGCTGACGACGAAACCGGCGGCCTCGAGTTCGCTCTGGGTCTGCGCCGCGAGGCCGCCGGCACCGGAGCCGTTGAAGACAGAGACGCTTACCTCACCGGGATCGACGAGTTCCGGCGCGGCTGGAGGGGCCACCACGAGGTCACCGGCCGTCAGGTTGGCGAAGAAGTCGTACAGCACCTCGCGTTCCTCGGGAATCACGATGGACAGGCCGTCCTCGGTGCCGACTCCGCGATTGGGCATCGTCTGGAAGTTGACCGTGCCTGCGGTCACGGCCTGCATCTGCTCGGCCAGGCCGAACAAGTCCAGCTCGGCGTCCACGGTCAGGGCCTGAGAGGCCGCCTCGACCAGGTCCCGCTGCAGACCGAGATCGAAGAAGACCTCCTGGGAGAGCAGCGTGCTGACCATCCCGCCGATGAAGACCTGCTGGCGAACGATCCGGTCGAGGTCACCGCGCGGAAGTCCGTCTCGCTGCCGGACGAAGGCCAGCGCCTGCGGGCCGCTGATCTCCTGCGCTCCGGCGGGCAGGTTGATGCCGGACTTGGGCTCCTGCTGGGCCTGACAGAGATTGACCGGCACACCGCCGACGATGTCGGTGAGCAGGACGAAGCCGAACAGATCGATCGAGACGTAATGGTCGATGGTCAGGCCGCTGATCGAACTGATCGTCTGGATCAGCTTCCGCGCGCCGAAGGCAGCCCGTTCATCGTCGGTGCTGTCAGCCGGCGGGTCCTCGCTGTAGCCCAGGGCAAAGGCCGAGTTGAGCTTGTGCGTGCCGTAGCCGGGCACGTCGACGTAGGAATCCCGTGGAAAGGACACGAACGAGGCCAGGCTGCCGTCGGCCGGTACGTGCAACAGGATCATCGTGTCGGTGTTCATCCCGGGCTCGAGACTGACGCCGAGCTCGGTGAGCTGTTCGGGCGTGAGGTTGGTCCGGTTGTCGTTCCCGACGATGAGGATGTTCGTCGCGTCGGCATCGCCGCCGCCCACGTTGTCGTTTCCGTCGGTGGGAATGACGTCCTGCCGGGAGAGGTTCTGCTCGGCGACCCGGGTGAGGTACCAGCCCCAACCACTGGCTCCGAGCAGAATGAGCGAGAGCAGGCCGGCCACCAACCGGGCGCTGACGAACAATCTGCCGCGGCTGCGTGACGGGGACGGTTGCCTGTCGTCGGACGGTCGGGACGAGCGTTCCGGACGGCTGCCGCTGGCGTGTGGGGGCGGCGCTGATGCGCGGCCGGACCGAGGATCGAGATTAGGCGGTAGTCGACGTCCCCCCTCGTGGCCGTCGGTCATCAGCCCGAGAGTACCTGCGCTGATCCGTGCAGCCGGGGTCCTCGCGTACCCGGCCAGTCGGCCGACGACCGTGCGGTCCGGGTTGAACCGTCTCGCGTCGCAACGCCGCGCGGCAACTCATCGGCGGTGATCCCTAGGCTGGGCCGGGTGACCGTCCCGCCTCAGCCACCGCGCGCATCCAGGCCTGCGGCTGACCCCTCGGGCCCAGCCCAGCCCACGGCGAGAGGCCCGGTGTACGGAGTGATCCCGGCCGGCGGCAGCGGCCTTCGGCTCTGGCCGCTCTCGCGCGCCGGTGCACCGAAGTTCCTGCACGCGCTGACCGGTCAGGGCGATCGCAGCCTCCTGCAGTCCACCGCCGACCGGTTCTCCCCCTTGGTCGACATCGACCGCATCCTGGTCGTCACCGGAGCCCTGCACGCAGCCGCGGTCGCTCAGCAGCTGCCCGCCCTGCCCCCAGACAATCTGGTGGCCGAGCCGGTTCCGCGGGAGTCGGGTCCGGCGATCGCGCTTGCCGCTGCGCTGATTCACCAGCGAGAGCCGACGGCGGTGATGATCTCCTGCCACGCGGACCAGCTCGTACGTGATCTCGACGCCTTTCACGCCGCGCTGCGCACGGCGATCGACGTGGCCGTGACCGGACTGCTGGTCACCATCGGGGTGTCACCGGTGGGTCCCGAGACCGGGTACGGCTACCTGCAAGTGGGGAAGTCGTTGGACATCGGGGCAGCCCGTGCGGTGGTGCAGTTCGAGGAGAAGCCCGACCTAACGACGGCCGAGAGGTATCTGGTCTCGGGGGACTACTTGTGGAACGCCGGGATGTTCTGCTGGCGGGTCGATGCGTTTCTCGAGCAGTTGGCTGTCGAACTACCCGAGCTGCATGCCGGCGTCACAGCTCTGGCTCCGCGCTGGACGTCCGCTCCCGGCGATGACGTCGCTAGGGAGTGGTCGGCCCTGCAGAAGGTCAGCGTCGACCACGGCTTGATGCAGCCGGCCGCCGCCCGAGGCATGGTGGCGACGGTGCCGGCCGAGTTCGGCTGGGCCGACATCGGCGACTGGCACACGCTGGGCACGGTCGTCGGCACCGATGCCGACGGGCACACCCAACTCGGCATTGGCGCCCTGGTGTCCCAGGACTCCGCCGACTGTGTCGTGGTGACCGGATCGGGCCGTACGGTCGCCCTGCTCGGAGTCACCGGGCTGGCGGTCGTCGACACCGAGGACGTGCTGCTCATCTGCCCGCGAGAACGCGCCCAAGACGTCAAAGCACTGGTCGAGCAGGCCCGTCAGGAGGGCCACGGAGCCTTGCTCTGAACGTGCACCACTGCTGGATACAGTCCGGGTCCGTCGGTGGCCCGCCCGTTCGAAGGAGCACACATGCAGTTGGCCCAGGCCGCAGCTGTCGTCACCGGCGGCGCCTCCGGGCTCGGGGAGGCCACCACGCGCGCATTGACCGCCAAGGGCGCGGCAGTGACGATCCTGGACCTGCAGGCCGACCGGGCCGCCGCACTGGTGGCCGAACTCGGCGGCCACACCTCCTACGTCATGACCGACGTCACCGACGGCGACCAGGTCCAAGCGGCCGTCGCCGAAGCGGCCGGCAAGGGCCGCGAGCTGCGCGTGGCGGTGAGTTGTGCCGGTGTGGGCTGGGCCGCACGGGTTCTCAGTCGAGATGGCACCCCGCACGACCTGGACCTGTTTACCAAGGTCATCGGCATCAACCTGATCGGTACGTTCAACGTGCTGCGCCTCGCGGCGGCGGCAATGGCCGGTAACCAGCCCGACGAACAGGGCGAGCGGGGGGCGATCGTCAACACCGCTTCGATCGCCGCCTTCGAGGGTCAGATCGGCCAGATTGCCTACGCCGCATCCAAGGCCGGAGTCGCCGGCATGACCCTGCCGGCGGCACGGGACTTGTCCAGCATCGGTGTGCGAGTCAACACGATCGCGCCCGGCATCATCGACACCCCGATGCTGGCCGGGCTGCCCGAGGACACCCGCGCCGCTTTAGCCGCCGGAGTCCCCTTCCCGAAACGGCTCGGCACCCCCGCCGACTACGCGAGCCTGGCTGTCTTCCTGCTCGAGCACCCCTACCTCAACGGTGAGACGGTACGAATGGACGCGGCCCTGCGGATGCCGCCGAAGTAGGGCGCGCGCCGGCAACTCCGCAGCGCCTTCGAGTGCGGACTGTGGCGGTTTCCACCGAAACCGCCAAGGAAGGGGGAGGGGTGCGCGAAGCGGTCTGGCGGCCGGACTGGCCGGTCGATGTCGCCCGCACCCTTGGGCCGTTGCGTCGTGGGGGCCGTGATCCCTCCTTTCGGCGGGATCCGGACGGCGTCTGGTGGCATACGACGACGACGCCAGAAGGCCCGGCCACCGTGGCGATCCGGGTCGACCGCGAGGGCGTGCACCACGCCGCCTGGGGATCGGGTACGGACTGGGTCATGGACACCGTGCCCGGCTGGCTCGGCGCGGCGGACGACCGGTCGGACTTCCGGCCTACCGATCCGATCGTGGTGCGCCTGGACCATCGGTTTCCGGGCCTGCGGCTGGGTCGTACGAATCGGATCTGGGATGCCTTGGTCGCGGCGATCATCGAGCAGAAGGTGACCAGCGTCGAAGCCCATCAGGCGTGGCGCTCACTACTGCTGACCGCGGGCGACCCGGCTCCGGGCCCGGTCGGGGAGCGGATGCGCGTGCCCCCGACGCCCGAGGCACTGCTCGCCCTGACGGATTGGCAATGGCACCGCTGTGGCATGGACGGCCAGCGGCGCAGAACCCTCCGTGCGGCTGCCACGGTGGCTCAACGGTTGGAGGCCGGCGTGGGGATGTCCGCACCGGATGCGTCGAAGCGGCTTCAGGTCGTACCCGGAGTCGGGGTCTGGACCGCAGCCGAAACCATGCAACGGGCATGCGGGGACCCGGACGCGGTCTCGGTCGGGGACTACCACGTCCCGTCGCTGGTCGGTTGGGCCCTGATCGGTGAGCGCATCGACGACGAACGGATGCTCGAACTGCTCGAACCGTTCCGTCCGCACCGCCAGCGAATCGTACGGCTGATCGAGTGCGGAGCGCCGCGCCCGCCCCGGCGGGGGCCACGCGCACCGATCCGGAGCTACCGCTCGATCTGATCGATCCGGTTGCCCGGGTGGTGGCCGACCAGAACGACGCCGTGGGCCCGAACGCCCTCGGGGAGCCGCCGCGCAAGCCACTTGGCGCGCTGTCCGTCGACGTCGGCGTCGTCCAACTCGGCGGGAGACAGCCAGGCCGCGGCCAGGCCCTCCGCATGTAGCTGGATCAGCAGCGCGGCGATGGCCATTCCCAACCGGGTCAGGGCCACCGCCTCGGTCGGCTCCGGCAGCACCGGCGCGATGACAGCCATCGCCTGATCGAGAAGCCGCCCGGCTGAGCTCTCTCTAACCTCGCCGCCTGCTGGCCTCGCCAGCTCCGGATCGAGTTCAGCGAGTAGTTCCAATCCCTGAACTGCACCGGTTGCGCGCAGAGCAGTCTCGATCGCGCCGCGCAGCAGCGGAATCGGGATCGGCCCCGGCCCAAAGCCGGTTGGCGCCCGGCGGGTTCGTACGACGTCGCGGGTCCCCAAGGCGAACATGTCCTCGGCGACGGGTCGGCGTAGCGAGGCCGACCCCTGACCGTCGTCGTCCTGAAAGGGCAGGCCACGAAGGACCGCCGCCGGAACCCCGGCCAGCTTGCCCTTGACCAGGTCTGCGGCGGCGGCGACCTCGTCGGCAACTGCGATCTCGGTGATCTCCAGCGGCACGCCACTGGTGTCGAGCTGCCCACGTAGATCGGTGACTGCGGCCATCCCGGCCACGCCGATCGCAACGTCGGTCAGGCCACGCCGCCACGTTCGCCCGTTGGTGTCACTGATGACCACGGCGACGCGGACGCCGGCGCGAGCGGCAACCGCCTCGCGCAACGCGCGCGCCGAGGCATCGGCATCAAGCGGCAGCAGGGCTAGCTCACCGCGGGCGACGTTAGAGGCGTCCACGCCGGCGGCGGCCATCACCCACCCATGGTGGGTCACCACGATCCGGGTGGCACCGCGCTGCGCCACTACCCGCGCGGTCTCGGCGGTGATCGCCTCCTGGCGGGCATGTTCCCGGCCCTCGAGATCTGTAGGCACCGATAGCAGCCTGCCCTCCACTTTGGACACCGCCTTGGAAGTAACGACCAGGATGTCCCCGTCCCGCAGCCACGGCGCCGCCCGGCAGACCAGGTCGGCGAGGTCGTCGCCAGGCCGCAACTCGGGCAGGCCGGCGACCGGCAGGATTTCCAGCGTGCCGACCGGGTCAGCCACGGCAGAAGTCGAGTGCTGCCAAGGCCATCGCGGCGGTGGCCTCCGGGCTACGCATCAGCAACGGGATCCGGCGTACCTCCACGCCGGGCACGTCAGCGGCGTCGGTCTCGTGAACCAGCCAGCCGTCGAGGAGGCCATCGGCTTTCCGGGGGCCGTAGTGGCGGGCCACCCCCTCTGCCGTGACGGCCACGTCGAGGGCGGGCAGGCACTTGTCGGCCATCCCACGCACAACCGCGCCATCGACGATCGGCGAGAGGCCGACGACCTTGGCCGAGGTTCCCCGAAGTGCCTGCCGTACGCCGGGAACGGCCAGGATCGGTCCGATGCTCACCACCGGATTGCTAGGAGCCAACAGCACGGCGTCGGCCTCAGCGATCGCCTCGAGGACGCCCGGCCCGGCGCTGGCCCGGTCGAGCCCGACGAACACGAACTCCTCGACCGGCGGCTGCGCATGGTGGGCGATCCACCACTCCTGAAAGTGCACCACCCGCCGAGCCCCGTCGATCTGGCACACCACGTGGGTCTCGACCCGCTGATCGCTCATCGGCAGCAGCTGAACCCGGGTTCCGCGGACGCCCAGCTGCCAGCGTTCACACAGGGCGGCGGTCACCTCGGAGAGCGGAAAACCGGCGTCCAACATCCGGGTACGGATCAGGTGGGTGGCGATGTCTCGGTCGCCGAGGCCGAACCAGGACGGCTCGGCGCCGTACGCCGTCAGTTCATCCTTGGCCTGCCAGGTCTCGGCCCGGCGACCCCAGCCCCGTTCGGTGTCGATTCCGTCGCCCAATGTGTACATGACCGTGTCCAGGTCCGGGCAGACCCGCAGACCATGCACGGTGAGGTCGTCCCCGGTGTTGACGATCACCTGAATTCGGTGTTCCGGGGCCGCATTCTCTTGGGGGGCTTGATCTTTCAGCACGGCACGGACGCCGAGCAGGAATCGGGCACCACCGACACCGCCAGCCAGTACCACCACGCGCACCGGCTCATCCTTGCCTGCCGCCGCGCGCAAGTAGCAGATGGGGTCTTGACGGGAGGCTAACGACACGCGTGTAATTTCATTGGCGTGAGTAGCTGTCAGTCGGATAGCTATCTGCCGGGTCGAGGTAAGGCGGCAGAAATGGCGCAAGCACAAGCAGTGGCGATTGCTGACGGACGAAGGTCACCGTACGGATGGCCTGCCGGTACCGAGACCTTCGGCGGCGGTGGGGTGGGTACTGGTGCGGGTACCGCCGCCGATGGATTCGGGAGGGATTGGCTGCCCAGTGATCGGGCGGCGAGGGATCCATTCGGGGTCGATGTGTATGCCACCGATCCCTGGGGTCAGGAGACCGAGCGGGACTGGCAGGAGCGCGCGCTGTGCGCCCAGACCGACCCGGAGGCGTTCTTCCCCGAGAAGGGTGGTTCCACTCGGGAGGCCAAGAAGATCTGCACCGGCTGCGAGGTGCGCGCCGAGTGCCTCGAGTACGCGCTGGCCCACGACGAGCGGTTCGGAATCTGGGGCGGGCTATCCGAGCGGGAGCGGCGCAAGCTACGCAAGCGGGCCGTCTGAGGATGAGCGGGGGACTGGATATCTGACCAACTCCTTGCCCCCGGGTACGGGCGCGTCGGGCCAGCACGAGACCGGCGAGCAGTGCTGCCATCCCCAGGGGGAGCAGGAGCACACCTCCGGGCCCGAGACCGGCGACCCAACGGGAGACAGCTCCCTGCAGGTCAACGGCGGCGGAGATGACCGGGTCCCGAAGCGGGTCCACAGTGCGCCGTCGGCGTCCACGACATGGGTGAAGGCGCCGGTACCGGTCTCGGAAACGAAGGCCCGCATCGCGTCCACCTCACCCCGCCCGGGTATTCCAAGCGCCGTAACCCGGCCCTCGAACTCTGCGGTGACGGCCGCAACATCCGGTGCCTCCGCCCGCGCCTTGATCGGGGCCAGCGGCCGAGGAGCACGCAGATAGGACGAGCACGAGTGCGGCGACAAGAACCAACCCACCGCCGCGGGCCGATCTCAAAAGCCGGTAGTCGTCTCCCGCATCAGAAAGGCCACGTTCCGCGCTCTCGCTCGAGTCGAGCTGCAGCGGGCTTGGCGTCCAGTCCCCAGACCCGCCCGGAGGCGACGATGGCCAGCAGGAGCAGCGGTACCCAGATGAGCGGCTCC
>JACCUM010000332.1 GCA_013811805.1 Geodermatophilaceae bacterium
AGGGTGAGCCGGCGATCGCTTTGGCCGGACCAGGCGCAGCGTTGTCCACAGGCTGATGCCGGGGCGTCCACAATCGCCATGTCACCGGTCCGTCGGGCGCCGCGGGCGGTCAGCCTGGAGCGGTGCACCCCAAGGACGCGCTCGGCGCGCATGGCGAGGATCTTGCAGCCGCTCATCTGGTCGAGGCCGGACTCAAGGTGCTCGATCGGAACTGGCGTTGCCCGATCGGCGAGCTCGACATCGTCGCGCGCGAGGGCAACACATTGGTGTTCTGCGAGGTGAAGACGAGGCGCAGCAACGCCTTTGGCGATCCCGCGGAAGCAGTCACCTGGCGCAAGGCCCGCAAGCTGCGGCAACTGGCCGGACAGTGGCTCTCCGAGCATGACGAGCACGCTCGTGAGGTCCGCTTCGATGTGGTCGCCGTGCTGGCGGGCGTCGGACAACCGGCGACCGTACGGCACCTCCGGGCGGCGTTGTAGATGTCGCTGGCCCGGACCTGGTCAGTAGGGCTGGTGGGCCTGTCGGGTGGTGTCGTCGAGGTCGAGGTCGACCTGTCGGCGGGCCTTCCCGGCATGGCCATCGTAGGTCTGGCCGACACCGCTGTCAGGGAGTCCCGAGATCGCGTACGAGCCGCGGTGCTCAACAGCGGGTTGGACTGGCCGAACCGGAAGATCACCATCGGCCTGTCACCGGCCACCCTGCCGAAGCATGGAAGCGGTTACGACCTGGCCCTCGCCGTGGGCGTCCTGGCGGCCAGTGAGCAACTGCCGTCCGGGGTAGCCGAGAAATTCCTCTTCCTCGGCGAGCTGGGCCTGGACGGCAGGGTGCGAGCCATCCGTGGGGTCCTCCCGGCGGTACGAGCCGCGGTGAAACGCGGCCATCAGCAGGTGGTCGTCGCCGACGACAACGGGTCGGAGGCCCAACTCGTGGGTGAGGCCGACGTCTGGGTCGGTGCGACGCTGAGCGAGGTCGTGGCATTCCTGCGTGGCGATCAGCCCGGGCAACGTCCGGCACCGGTCGACGAGCCGCCACCGCCCGAGGTGCCAGACCTGATCGACGTGGTGGGGCAGGCGGCCGGTCGGCTGGCGTTGGAGATCGCCGCTGCCGGGGGTCATCACCTGCTGCTCACCGGGCCACCGGGAGCCGGAAAGACGATGCTCGCCGAACGGTTGCCGGGCATTCTCCCGCCACTCACCGACGACGAGGCCCTCGAGGTGACCGCAGTGCATTCCCTGGGCGGCAACCTCCCCCGCGGTGCCCCGCTGATCCGCCGGGCGCCATTCGAGAGCCCGCATCACACCGCGACCATGCCGGCCCTGGTCGGCGGCGGATCTCCGATGGCCCGTCCGGGCGCCATCTCCCGGGCACACCGCGGCGTGCTCTTCCTCGACGAGGCGCCCGAGTTCACCCGGGGATTGCTCGACTCCCTGCGCCAGCCGCTGGAGAAGGGCAGTGTGTCGTTGCACCGGGCCGCTGGGGTGTCGACCTATCCGTGCCGCTGCCAGCTGATCCTGGCTGCGAACCCCTGTCCGTGTGCCCCGGCTACCGGTGACGCGGACTGTGGATGTACCTCGATCGTCCGGCGCCGCTACGCCGACCGGCTGTCCGGGCCGCTGTTGGATCGGGTGGACCTGCAGGTCGGCCTGCCGGCAGTCTCCCGGCGTGCGCTGCTCGACGACCAGGCCCCTCGAGAAGGGTCGGCGGAAGTGGGCGCGCGCGTCGTACAAGCACGGGCGGCAGCGGCAACCCGATTGTCGGCCTGGGGGAGACGGCTCAACAGCGACGTTCCCGGCGCCGTGCTGCGCGAGGGTCTGCGGCTGCCGCGGACAGCGCTGGCCAGCGCGGAACTGGCTCTCGACCGTGGCCTGCTCTCGGTGCGCGGATTCGATCGGGTCCTGAGGGTCGCTTGGACGTTGGCTGATCTGGCTGGAATGTCCAGCCCGAGCGCTGCTGAGGTGGACGCGGCTGTCGGGCTCCGGCTGCGGCGGACCAGATGAGCGCGCACCCTGACCAGAGCGTCGTTGCCGATGAGGAGACTCGGGTTGCCATGGCGTGGCTCAGTCGAGCCGTCGAACCCGGCCTTGCCCTCATGCATGGATTCGTGAGTGCCGTCGGTCCGATCGCGGCGATGCGATCGCTTCGCTCGGCGCAGGCGCCGGCACCGGTACAGGCACTGGTGGGCGCGCGATATGACGAGGACCTCGTGGCGGCCGACCTTGCAGCCGCGGCGTCGATCGGAGCGCGGCTGGTCTGCCCGGGTGACCCGGAATGGCCAGCGGACTCGCTGCACGCCATGTCGGTGGCCACGGCCATGGGTGTCGAGGGCATCGCCCCGCCGCTGGCACTGTGGGTTCGTGGCACCGGTGATCTGGCGAGCCTGACTGGTCGAGCGGTCGCGATCGTCGGTGCTCGCGCGTCGACGTCATACGGCACAGAGCAGGCCGCGCAACTGGCCTTCGATCTCGCCGAACGCGGTTGGACGATCGTCTCCGGCGGCGCCTTCGGCATCGATGCCGCAGCGCATCGAGGCGCGCTGAGTGCTGCAGCGCCGACGATCGCGGTCCTGGCCGGTGGCATCGATCGCAATTACCCGGCTGCGCACGCGGCGTTGTTCGAGCGGATCGCCCAGGACGGTCTGCTGGTCAGCGAGTGGCCACCGGGATGCGCGCCTTACCGGCATCGATTCTTGATTCGGAATCGGCTGATCGCGGCACTCGCTGCAGGCTGCGTGGTCGTCGAGGCCTCCGCCCGGTCCGGGGCGCGGCACACCGCTGGTCGGGGTCAAGAACTGGGCCGGCCGGTCATGGCAGTTCCCGGTCCGGTGACGTCGGCGATGTCGGTCGGCACGCATGCGCTGTTACGGGACACCGAGGCTCGGCTCGTCACCTGTGTCGCGCACGTGATCGAAGAGATCGGTCACCTCGGCGTGGACCTCTCCCCGCCAACGCGTGGGCCGGACACGGCGCGCGACGCACTGTCCTCCGTTCAAGCCCGAACGTTGGAGGCGTTGCCGACCAGGCGGCCGGTGCTGCCAGAGCAGCTCGCACGTGCCGCCGGGCTGAGCGTGTTGGAGGTGCTCAGCGCGCTTCCGGCCCTGGAGACCCGAGGCTTCGCGGAGTGCACCGACGGAGCGTGGCGGATAGTTCGCCAACGCAGCGGATGACGGGCGGCGTGGCCGCTTGACCCTGGACAAAGGCTGCTCGACTGTCAACCGGTGAGTCGGCCCCGCCCCCGCCCGGGCAGTACCGAGTTGCCGGCTGCGCTGGGTGCCGCGCTGGATGACTTCTTGCACTCCCTCGCGCTGACCCGCAACCTCTCGCCGCACACGGTCCGCGCCTATCGGGGCGACGTCCGCGGACTGTTGGAGCACCTCATCCGCCACGGCACGCAGGACCTGGCCGATCTGGATCTCAGCGTGCTACGCAGTTGGCTGGCTCAACAGCAGACCCTCGGCGCGGCTCGGTCGACCTTGGCCAGAAAGGCAGCCGCGGCTCGCACGTTCACCGCTCATGCACGTGCGGCCGGCTGGATCTCGGTCGATCCGGGTATGCGGCTGTCCAGCCCGCGGGCACATCGGTCACTTCCGGTGGTGCTGAATGCCGACCAAGCAAGGGCAGTGGTCGACGCGGCCGGCCGACGCGCCTCGGACGGAAACGTCGAGGGCGCCGACACCGCCGGCAGCGACCCGGGCGCTCGGGTCCAGCGTGCCGTCGCCACGCGTGATCGGCTCGTGCTGGAACTTCTCTACGGCTGCGGAATCAGGGTCAGCGAGCTGGTCGGGCTTGATCTCGGGGACATCGACTCGGCTCGACGGGTGGTACGGGTCTTCGGTAAGGGCAGCAAGGAACGGGTGGTCCCCTACGGGTTGCCCGCCGAGCGCGCGCTGGAGGTCTACACCGGGGCGGGTCGGCCGGTACTGGCCAGGGCCGACAGTGGCCGGGCGATGTTTCTCGGCAGGAAAGGCGGTCGGCTCGGGCAACGTGAGGCAAGGCGGATCGTGCACCTGGCCGTTGCAGCGGTCCCGGAGACCCCGGACATCGGCCCGCACGGTCTACGGCACAGCGCGGCGACACACGTCCTCGAAGGAGGGGCGGACTTGCGCAGCGTGCAGGAGCTTCTCGGGCACGCGAGCCTGGCGACCACGCAGATCTACACCCACGTCAGCGCC
>JACCUM010000340.1 GCA_013811805.1 Geodermatophilaceae bacterium
ACGTGGAGCTCACACAGGAAGGTCAACACATCACGGCAAGAGCCGACGCGGCCGCCGCCCGGGCCGAGGTTGAGCTCCTCGCCGACCTGACACCTGCCGCGGCCACACAGTTCAGCCAGATGCTCCACACGATCGCCCGACCGCCACAACCCGACGGGTAGACGCCCCGAACACCATCCGACACCGGCACGGGGCCAGCGGGCACGCACCGAACGCTCCCTCGGCGGGCGTTTGGCCGTGCCGGTGACCGATCCCCGTGTGACACAGATTCGACTGGCCCAAGTTCAAGAAGCGACGTCAACTCGCTAACCGCTCAGCGATGAGCGAGGCGCCGATGATCACCATGGCGGCGCCGGAGAACCGGCTGACGGTGCGGGCGGCCGCCGGTCGGGCGCGCAGGATGGTGCGGGCGAACAGGCCGAGGCTGGCGTAGAAGACGGCGCAGGTCAGGGTGAAGGTGAGCCCGAGGACGCCGATCTGGACAGCGAATGGCCAGTTCGCGTGCGGGTCGGCGAACTGCGGGAGCAGGGCGAGGAAAATCAGCAAGCCCTTGGGGTTCAGACCGCTGACGCCGACTCCCGTCCAAAGGGTGTTCCACGATGAGCTGGATCCGCCCTCGGCGTCGGTGCTGGGCGTCGAGGGGTGCCAGAAGGTCATCGCGCCATGCCACATCAGGTAGGCGCCACCAACGATGGCCAGCCCGGTCAAGATCGCGGGTGACCCAGCGACGACCGCACCCACACCGGCCGCGACGACGAGCGTCACGGCCGAGTAGCCCACGAGCAGCCCGCCGACTGCCGGGATCACGGAGCGGCCGCGGAGGCCGGCACTGATCGTGAACGCCCAGTCCGCGCCCGGCACGACGATGAGCAGGAGCGCAACCACCCAGAAGGCGAGCACGGAACTGACAGGCACGGGAAGGGCCTCCTCCGATCGCGGCCTTTCCAGGAAAGCTATCGGCGATCGTGGCGGAGGTGGTTCCAAGTATTCCAGCTAAGGCTAGGCTTTGTGGAAAGATCTTGCCTGTGGACGCTGTCGACCAGAAGATCCTTGCCGAGCTGCAGCACGACGGCCGTCTGACCATCACCGAACTGGCCGCGAAGATTGGGCTCAGCGTCTCGCCTTGCCACCGACGACTGCGCGAACTGGAACGCAGCGGCGTCATCGTCGGCTACCGAGCAATCGTGGACGCCGACGCCATCGGTCTGTCGTTCCAGGCCCTGGTCTTCGTGACCATGCGCCAAGAGGACCGCGACACCCTGCTCGGGTTCGAGCAGGCAGTAGCCCTCATACCCGAAGTACTGCAGGCGCAGCGGCTATTCGGTGACCCCGACTACCTTCTTCGGGTTGTCACCACCGACCTGGCCGCCTACGCCCAACTCGAAGACGAAACCCTCGCCGCGCTCCCAGGCGTGCAGCGCCTCAACTCCACGCTCGTGATGAAGCACATCGTCAACGACCGCCCACTGCCAACCACCCACGCGTGACCTGCACTACAAGGGTCCGACACCGCACGCCGACGGGGACACCGACACCTGAGCAACTCAGCCTCGGCCCCGCCCGGTGGACGACCGGCGATCGGTACAAGATCAGGCGCGGGTCGACGGCCGCAGTCAGGCTGCGGGCAGGCGGGCGAAGGCTCGGACGGGGAAGGTGGCGAGCCCGCGTACGGTAGGAGGAACGGCGGTGAACCGAGCCCCGGTCGGCGGCAGGTGCGCAAGGCCGGTGAGGTGCTCAACGATGAGGATGCCAGCGGCGAGCAGCACGGTATGAGCCGGTCGCTCACCGGTGGTGGTGTCGTCGATGTTCACCGAGTCGATGCCGACCAGCATGGCTTGGCGCTCGACCAGCGCCTGGGCGGCCGCTTCGGTGAGGTGCGGGTGTACGGGATCGCCGTAGCGCTCGGTACCCCAGTGACGATCCCACCCGGTGTGCGCAGCAGCACCGCTGCCCCGGTGACGGGCACGTCGGAGAACGCGGCGGCTCCGATCGGGCCGACCGCGTCGATGACGATTGCGGGCAGGTCGGCGCAGTGTTGCAGGGGCAGCGCGGACAGGTCGTGGCCGTCTCGGAACCGGTGCGCAGGGGTGTCCAGGTAGGTTCCGGTGTTGGAGATCATGCTGATCTGTCCGATGGCGAATTCGGTGCCGGCGGCGTAGTCGCGGGACGCGTCAAAGCTGAGGTGCTCGCTGATCTCCGGGCCGGGCAGGCCGGGATAGGTGATCATCTGATGGTCGATGACGTGACTGAGATCGATGAAGCGCATGCCTGCATGCTTGCAGACACCGCGCCGTCGCGCTCCGCGTCGAGCCGAGGAGCCACGTCAACTGCGATCACCCTGCAACCAGGGTCCGCACAACGCACTGTCCGATTCAAACCTGCATCCGTGCCGTAGCACGATCGGCGAGCGGACACCACACACCGCAGCTCGCCCTACGGTTAGCCCGTGACCATCAGCTCGTCGCCCTCCGGCGCATCCGGGGACGTCACGCTGGACTCTTACCACGCGGCCGCGCACGTGTACCTGGAGCAGTCGGTGACCCCCGGCCCAGC
>JACCUM010000474.1 GCA_013811805.1 Geodermatophilaceae bacterium
GGGTTGGGCTGCGGTCGCCGATCAAGAAATGGCCTGAGCATGCGCACCAGAGCAACGCGGGCACCACCGGCCTGAGTGCGAGAATGGTTTCCCGCGAACGGCTGGTCACCGGTGACCTGCCACGAACACCGCGCCCTCCACCTCGGCCTGCTCCAGCTCACCTGCGCCCGGACCCGGCGCCGCAAACTGCCACCCGGAGCAATGCCTGGGGCGGCACGGTTCGGCGGTCTCGTACCATGATCCAGGTGAGCAAAGCAGTCGGGGCGGCACCAGGGTGACCTGGCGACGCTGGCGGCCCGGACCCAAGCATGGGCTGGCGCGTGGGGTGGCGGTCTTCGGCCCGTCAGGCTCGAACGACCAACAGGCACTGACCGCCCTCCTGGCCCGATGCGAGGCACTGCGCACGTGGGCCAGCGGTCACGAAGTTGCCCTGACTGATGATCCTGGAAGCCTGTCGGCGCTGGACCGGAACCTTGACGCGTGGGCAGCGGTACCTGAGATCGGCCCCACACTGGGCAACGAAACAGGCTTGTACCTCGGCACCGTGATCGTCAACCACGTGCGCGGCGCACGATGGCACACCTGGCCAAACGGTCACCCGGTGATACGGCTCGGGTCTGGTCGTGAGCTAGACGTGATCGCACTGGTTCGCCAACGTCTCGCCGGCCAAGGGCGCGACCTGCCAATTGTCTACGCAGACGCCGCTTCTTCCTGACGCAGCTCGCACTCCCAACGTCACTCGACGACATGTCTCGCACGGCAGTCAGTCCCGCGAACTGGCTCTGAGGGTCGGCGGCTCTCCTGCTCGGCCGGGCTCGACTCGTCCAACCGGTCACGCGGCGCGGCAACCTTATAGTTGACGTTCCTTATCGATTCTCGATAGTATCGATACTCGATGGGTCAGCGGGTAAGTGCTGTCAACGGAGAAGAGGACCTTATGGCCGAGCATGCTCCTCCGGGCTCCCGGGCAGGCGAGCTCCCCAAGAGGCCGTTCGCGAGCCCGAGGCTGGTCCGATTCCTCGCCGGGGCGGTCCTGCTGATCGGCTTGGTGGCCGCGATTGCAGGCGTCGCGTACGCGATCAACGGTGCCACCCAGACGAAGGGCCCGGTAGAGGTCTCGGTCATGGCACGTGGCGCAACTCTGGACGCAGCATCGACCCCAGCCAGGACCGAGACGGTCGTCCTGACCAAGGTGCCGGCGAATGCTCCCGCCGAACCTGGGCTCGATGTCGGGATTTCTGGTGCTGCGCAGAGCCATCTGAACCTCGCCAGCAGTCCGCTCACCTTGGTCTCGTGGGGCTCCACGATGACCGAACAGCTGCTCAGCCGGGGAGGCGTAGCGGTGGTGTGTCTGTGCATCGGGCTTGGCGCGGTGCCACTACGTCGCCTGTTGCTCTCCATTGCCGACAGCCGGGCCTTCGAACCCCGCAATGCTGCCCGCATCGCCGTAATTGCCGGACTGGTCGCCGTCGCCAGCCTGGCGAACGACATCCTGCCGGACCTCGGCAGCAACCTGGTCCTGACGCGTCTGGGGCTCACCGGCCCGGACAGCCCGATCTTCGCCGACTCAACATCCCGGCTAACACCGCTGCTGGTCGTACCGCTGCTCCTCGCGCTCGCCGAAGCATTCCGCCGCGGCACCCAACTGGCCCAGGACGTCGAGGGACTCGTTTGACCACGACGACGCTCCCCGGGGAGGAGCATCGGATCACCTGCCACCTCGACCGCCTGCTCGCCGACCGGCAGATGACGCTGACCGAGCTCGCTGAGCGCGTGGGGGTAACCGTGGTCAACCTCTCCGTGCTGAAGAACGACCGCGCCAAGGCGGTGCGGTTTAGCACCCTCACCCGGATCTGTGACGTACTCGGCTGCCAACCGGGCGACATATTGTCGCTCGCCCCACCAACCTCTTGACTTCGGCCTGAGCAGGAATGTCTCGACCCGATTGCTCAGTCTGTGCCGTGGATGCGGCCTTGGAGGCACCGGGCAAGACCGACACCGGACGCCGTCCGAGCGCGACGTGGGGTTGCCCGGGTGGACATGTACGTCAGCGGTGACAGTCGCTGATGCTTCTAGACCGTCCTCGCTGCAGGCTCACGCCCCGGGCGGCGACCGCGATCGTCGGCTGCTGGCGAACGGGTTCGGGGGTTGTGCGCCCGGGTCCGGTCGGTGACGAAGAAGGCGCCTGTGCTTCGGCCAGGGTGACGAACACCCAGACTGGTAGACGGCGACCACGGCCTCCAGCGCGGCCCAGACCGTGGGCGCCAACAGCGGCTCGCCGTGATCGTCGCCAACGCCGCATCATGCAGTGCAGCGGCGTAGCTCGTGGTAGCCACGAGCACGAACAGCAGCTGGCTTGACGCAGCACAGCATTTGC
>JACCUM010000352.1 GCA_013811805.1 Geodermatophilaceae bacterium
GCTCCGAGTTCTCGCCGCCGACTACGCGCTCAACCATCTGGACGCGGATCTGCGCTGGATCGACACCACCCTGCAACGCATCACTCAGCTGGCCAAGGAGATTCGTCCATGACGACCACGACATCACGACCCCCTGCCGAGCCGGTCACGGGTGCGGTGCTCTCGGGGCGGGCGCTCGTCAAGTCCTACGGCAACTCACCCGCCCTGCGCGGGGTTTCGTTGAGCGCGGCCCGGGGTGATGTCCTGGCGATCACCGGTCCCTCCGGGTCGGGGAAGTCCACCCTGTTGCTCTGCCTGGCCGGCATCCTTCGTCCCGATGCCGGCGAGGTCCGCTTCGGCGACCGCCGGATCGACACCGAGAACGAGGCGACGCGCTCGCGCCTTCGCCGTCGGGAGTTCGGGGTGCTGTTCCAGTTCGGCCAGGTCGTCCCGGAGTTGACGGCGCAGGAGAACGTCGCGCTGCCGTTGCTGCTGTCCGGCGTACGGCGCCGCGAGGCGATGACCGCGGCCCGCTTGTGGCTGGACAGATTCGGCGTCGCCGACCTGGCTGACCAGCGTCCGCCGCAGATGTCGGGCGGCCAGGCACAGCGAGTGGCCGTCGCCCGAGCCATGGTCACCGAGCCGGAGGTGCTCTTCGCCGACGAGCCCACCGGCGCACTGGACAGCCTGGCCGGGGAGCAGGTCCTCGAACAACTCACCCGGGTTGCCAGAGAGGCCGATACCACAGTCCTGTTGGTGACCCACGACGCCAAGGTTGCTGCCTACGCCGACCGGGAGATCGTGATCCGTGATGGTCTGCTGGATGCCGACGCCAACGTGGACCACTCGGCTTCCTCGATCGGTCAGCATCGGATCCACCCGTGAGCGGGCAGCTCTCGTGGTCGACCGCCCTGTGGTTGGCGGTCAAGGGTGGCCGTTCGGATCTGTTCCGGATCGGCCTCACCGCGGCCGGGTCGGCGGTGGGGACGGTGGCGTTGCTCAGCGCGGCGACGGTGATCAGCATCGGTCCGGACGACGGCCCCTATAGCACCCGAGTCCTGGAGGAATCGGGGCTGCACCAAGGTGTGGTGGCTGCCCTGGTCCTGCTCTGCATCCCGGTGCTGACCTTTGTCGGACAGTGTGCTCGGATCGGTGCGCCCGCCCGAGACCGGCGGCTGGCCGCGATCCGGCTGGCCGGGGGGACACCGCGAGACGTCACCAGGGTGGCCTGCGGCGAGATCGGAATCGCCGCCGGTATCGGCGCGGTCACCGGACTCTTGCTCTACCTTCTCGGGCGGCTCGTTCTCGGATCCACGTCCATCGAGACCTATACGGCCATCACCGAAATTCGCGTGGGCGAGGCTGGAGTCTTAGCCGGCGTCGAGTATCAGCCGGTCACCGGCCCAGTGCTCGCGCTCCCCACTGATGTCCTTCCTCCACTGTGGACGGTTGCGGCGCTCGTACTCGTGATCCCGCTGGCGGCCGCGGGCATCACCCGACTGGCGCTGCGTCGGGTCACGATCAGCCCGTTCGGGGTGACCCGGCACCGGAGGTCGCGGCCACCACGACTGCTCCCGGCGATCCTGTTCGGGGCCGGAGTGGGCGCGCTGGCGCTGGTAACAACCGTCGTACGGACCCTCGACTTCGACCCGGGCAGATCCTCCGCACTGGCGCTTGTCGCCTTCGCTCTGCTCCTGATCGCCTCGGCGGGGCTCGTCCTGGGCAATGCTGCGCTGGCCGCGACCATCGGCGGCCTGGTCGCCCCTCGCACCCGGCGGGCCGCCGTGCTGATCGCCGCCCGTCGGTTGAGCGCCGATCCGTACGCGGCCAGTCGGGCCTTTGCCGCCCTGCTGCTCACCGTTCTTGTCGGAGCGGGCGCGCAGGGCTTGCGGGCCAACATCCTTATCAGTACCCCTCCCGACGATCCCTTCTATGCCAACACCCTCGATCTCGTCGATCTGGTGATCGTCGTGGCTGTCGTCGTGGCCTCGCTCGGGCTGCTGGTCGTCGCCGCGGAGGGAATCGTCGCCCGCCGACGATCGTTGGCAGCCCTGACCGCGGCGGGTACGCCGGTCAGCGTTCTCCGTCGAGCGGTGCTCACCGAGGTGCTGCTGCCGCTGCTGCCCAGTGCGCTGCTGGCCGC
>JACCUM010000353.1 GCA_013811805.1 Geodermatophilaceae bacterium
CGCCAGAGTTGTGAGCAGGCTGAAGGCCGGGGTAATGCCCACACCGCCACAGACCATCAGGAAGCCGCTCGCCTCGCTGTCCGGGCAGAACGAACCGTACGGTTCGTCGATGAACATCGGAGTCGCCTCCGGAAGTTCGGAGAGACGGGACGTGAAGGCTCCCTTCTGCTTGACGGTGAACCGCGGTCTGTCGCGCCGATCTGCGCTGCCGGAGTAGGAGAAGGGATGCTCGTCGAGCGACAGAGGATTGCCCTCAACTCGGAGATAGGCGAACTGGCCAGGTCGGAACGTCGCTCCATCGTGGCCGTCCGCGGCCAGCTCGACGGTGACCGCGTCCCCCTGTTCGCTCTCGACGGTGTTTATCCGGTATCGGGTTCGCGTACTCGGCAATGCGTGCCCCAGACGGAGATGGATCAGGCTGACCAGGGCCACAGCGCCCAAGGCCAGCAACAGCCATGCTTGCGGGGTCTCCCCGAACCTGCCGAGAGCATCCTCGACGAGGACAGAATGCAGCACTGCGGCGACCACGGTCACCAGAGTGAGACCTACATGGGTCGCCCGCCACAGGCCGTAGCGGAGATTCAACTGCTTGCGCCACAGCGACAGAACGGAGAGGAGCAGCAACGCCACGGTCGCGAGGCTGGCGAGCTTGGCACGTATCGGCGCGGACGGTCCGATCAGCTGGAGAAAGCCATGCGGATCGTGAACGGCCAAGGCGACCAGATGCACCACCACGGCGACAAGCACCGTCGCGGCAATCCGACGATGCCATCGCAGGACGTGATCCGCATCCAGAATTGGGCGCAACCACCGCCATCTTGCTGGCAATGACGCCTGTGCCACCAATCCCGATAACCCCACGACACCGGCGACCACGGAGATGCCCAAGGCCGGTCCGACCGCGCGCACGTGAGGGTCGAACAGCGCCATGGGAAGGGGGAGGAGAAGCAAGACACCGAGCGAGGCAATGAATATGGGTCGGCCCAGCCGGGTCGTGCGATTGTGGAGATGCGAGCAACCGAACTCGGCCACCGGTGATGGCGTGGCCGGCGACCCGCTCCGGCGTCGAGACGGAGGTAGGCCCAAGAATCGAGGGCCATTGGACGACTCCACGGCGATACCACCTGTTCCCCGCTGTTGGCGGACACGGGTTGGCCGCCAGGCGCCGCTGACCTTCCCAGGCGAGGGCGAGGTGCGGAACATGCTGCAGATGACGGACTCGTGACATCGCACCCAGCAGCTCCCGAGACGAGCTGGATGAGCCGGAACGACCGAACGATCGGAGGGCAGCGCGAGGCTAGGAGTCGAGGCCGTCCAGGGTTGCAGCAGTGACGAGGCCGTACGCCAGGTGCGGTACGGTGTCGCCCGCCCAGTCCTGCAACGACCAGGTCCGCGGATCGCTGATGCCGAGCGCAGCCATTGGACCATTGGCGCTCACGAGAGCGAGAACGGTCGCGGCAACCGCGCCCAGGGCCACCGGCGGGCGCCACCCGATCGCCCGGGTCAGTCCGAGCAGGGCGCCGACGCCCACGCCGGTGGCAATTCCGCTCAACGGGCCCAGCCCGGCAACGCGGTTGTCCCGCTCCTCGCCCTGGCCAGGGATGTCGATGTGGCTGATCTCAGCCAGCTTCTCGACGGTGTCCTCGGGAGTGCTGCTCGTCGGGCGGGCCCGAACCGTCATGTCCAGGTAGGTGGTGGCATTGAGCGCCGTCGTGCCAGCGGCACCGGCGGCGGCTCCTTTGAGGATCGACATCAGCATCGTGCCAGGATACTTACCCCGGCTCAGGTGTCCGCCCGGCGATCCCGGGCAGCCGACACCGGCATCAGGCCCGACAGATCAGATCGATCGACGGCTTTGCAGAAAGGATCACCGATGGCGCTCAAGCAGTTCAGACTTCCCGATGTGGGCGAAGGCCTGACCGAGGGCGAGATCCTCCAGTGGCTGGTCGCCACCGGGGACACGGTCGTGGTCAACCAGCCGATCGTCGAGGTCGAGACCGCCAAGGCCGCCGTCGAGTTGCCGTGCCCGTACGCCGGTGTGGTGACGGAGCTGTTGTACGAACCAGGGTCCACTGTGGACGTCGGCGCTCCGATCATCACGATCGAGACCGAACCGGGGAGCGCAGGCGCCACGACGCCACAGCCACGTGCCGATGTCGACTCTGCGAGCGGTGACGCCGGACCGGGCGGTCTCCCACCGTCGGAGGAGACCCTGGCCGAGGTTCATGTCGCCGGCGAGGACGAGCCCGTCGAACCCGGTCTGATCGGCGGTCCCGCGCCAGGCGGGCGTACCGCCGTCCTCGTCGGCTACGGCCCCCGCACGACAGTGGCCAAGCGGCGCCCCCGCCGGACCTCGCCGAGAACCGCTGCACAGGTTCCGGGCCCGCAGCCGCAGGAGGGCTCGGCTCCGCTGTTGGCCACGGCACCGGACGTGGACTCCAAGCCGGTGCGCCATGGTGGCATCGAGATGGGCCGCGCCGCCGAGGCGCATGCCGCCGGTGAGCCCGAAGAGGCTGCCTCATCGGTGACCGTGGAGTCCCGCGGCACAAAAGGCGGTCGGGCGAAGGCGAAGCCACCGGTCCGCAAGTACGCCAAGTCCCTGGGGATCGACATCGCCACGGTGGCCGGTTCCGGTCCTGAGGGCTTGGTGACCCGGTCGGACATCGATGCGCACTCCGACGGTGGGTCAACGGCCCAGGACCTTCTAGATGAAGCGGTGCAGCGCCCAGGCGAGGCGGTCACTCAGTCGTCGTCGGGATCGTCGGCGTACGGCAGCGCCCTGAGCTTGACCGCACGGCCGGATTTCGACCCGGCCACTCGCGAACAGCGGATTCCGATCAAGGGGGTCCGTAAGCACACGGCCGCCGCGATGGTGAGCAGTGCCTTCACCGCACCGCATGTCACCGAATGGGTGACCGTCGACGTGACCCGGATGATGGCGCTGCGCGGACGGCTGGCGGCCCGCCCGGAGTTCCGGGAGATCAGGACCTCGCCGTTGCTGTTCGTGGCCCAGGCTCTGCTGCTGGCCGTGCACAAGCACCCGATGATCAACTCGTCGTGGGACGAGGCGGCGCAGGAGATCGTGGTCAAGGAGTACGTGAACCTGGGCATCGCCGCCGCCACGCCGCGCGGCCTGATCGTGCCCAACATCAAGGACGCCGGAGCGCTGTCGATGGCCGAGTTGGCAGCCGCCCTGGCCGAGCTCACCGAGACGGCCCGGTCGGGGCGTACGTCGCCGGCCGACATGTCCGGCGGCACGATCACGATCACCAACGTCGGGGTGTTCGGCGTGGACACCGGTACGCCGATCCTGAACCCCGGTGAATCGGCGATCCTGGCCGTGGGGACGATCGCCGAACGGCCGTGGGTGCACAAGGGAAAGGTCAAGGTTCGTCAGGTCACCACGCTCGGCCTGTCCTTCGACCACCGGATCGTGGACGGGGAGCTGGGATCCCGATTCCTGGCCGATCTGGCCGCCTTGCTGCACGATCCCGGGCTCGCCCTGGCGCGGTGACCGGTGGACAGTGTTTGGTGTCCGCTGACCGTACGAAATAACATGTACGGCGTGTGCTTGGCCGATGGATCGTCGGATGGTGCCGCAGGTCACCACCCTTACGTAGGAACAAATTGCCAATGCAGGCGTTTACTTAGGTGTACGACCACTTAGGGAGATGTGAAAGCAATGAACAGCCTGAACAACTGGCGCAAGCACCGCAAGGCCGCTCGCACCCGCCGTGCCATCGAGGTCGCCCTGATGCGCGCCCCCGGTCCGGCCATGCGTGACGAACTTCTGACGCTGGCCAACCGCGAAGGGATCAGCATCAACCGCTGACCCCACGCCACCCCGGCCCTCGACCTGCGACGGCCAACGAGCCCGACCCCGATCCCACCAGGGACCGGGGTCGTTTGCTGTCAGCGCTCGACGGTCCTGACTCAGCCCTCGGGACGCGGGTGAGCCGCGCAGGAGGCCTCGAGCAGGTCGCGCAGCCCCGCTCGGTCGAGGTCTGCGGCGCTGCCGATCCGTACGAAGCGGTGCCGCTTCCCGCGGCCCTGCATCAACTCGTTGGGGTCGGGTAGCGCGGCGCCGTCGGCCAGGCCGAGGTTTACCCACCGGGCGTGCACGCCGATCACGCAGATCAGGCCCTTGTACCCGCCCGCCCATCCGTAACCGATGTCCGTGCCGTCGACGGTCTCGATGATCCCAGCCGGGAGTACGTCCAGGACGAGTGCTCGGGTACGCCCGGCCAGGTCACGTACCTCGTCGCTCGCCGAGGCGAGCACCCGCTCGACGTCAGGATTGCGCACCCGGTCAACTCTAGGACGCCCGGTCGACCAACCCACTCGCCCCGGGGCCGGACCGGTCAGCCGAGCAGGTGAGTCCGGGTGGCGTTCTGCTCGGCCTCGGTCAGACCCGCCTCGGTCAGCCACCGAAGTGGACCGCCAGCGCGCTCGTCGAGGATGTCCAGCAACCGCCACATGGTCTCGGCGCGGGGCCGCTGCCGGTTGGCAATCGCTGCCCAGGTCACTGGATCCATGGTGACGTCGGTGACTGGGTTTCCCTCGGCGTCGGAGACGTCTGCGGCATAGGTCTGAGTCGAGGCCAGCCGGGCCATGATCTTGTCGATCACTTCCCCGCTGCGCGCGTAGTCGGCGACCACGTCCTCGCGCCGTACGCCGGCAACCAGCAGCGCAAGGGCGATCACGGTCCCGGTCCGGTCCTTGCCGGCGGCGCAGTGCACGAGGGTTGCGCCGTCGTCGCGCGCACCGATAGCCCGCAGCGAATCGACGATGTTGTTCGAGGCGTGCCGGAGATAGCCCAGATAGTGGATGACGGCCGGTCGTTCGCCGGCGTCGATGTCCAGCGGCGGGCGGCGGCCCGATGTCCACGGGGTCTGCGGGAGCGCACCCGGCACTCCGGTGCGGTTTTCGGTGAGCGCGTCGGTCCGCTTGCCGGCTTCCGGGTACAGCGTGAACTCCCGTACGGTTACCGCTGCTTCCCGGGTGATCGGCCCGGGTCCCTCCAGGTCGATCTCGGCCGACGTACGCAGATCCAGAACCTGGCGTACGCCGAAGTCGTCGACCAGCAGCCGTAGGTCGGCGTCGGTCAGGTCCTGCAGGTTGTCCGCCCGCAGCAGCCGGCGGCTCAGGGTCCGCCGACCGTCGTCGGTGGACAGCCCGCCGAGGTCCCGTACGTTGACCGCCCCGTCCAGGTGAACCCACCCGTCGAATAGCTCGATCTCGCTGTTCACCGCCCGCGACAGTACCTTCGTAGGGTGACCTCCCGGAAAACAGCCCGTGACGACCAGCGGCAGGCACACATCGTCTCGGTGCTGGAGGAGGCGTTCGCCGAGCTGATGACGGCCGACCCGGTGGCGTTCCGGGCGAAATTTCGCAAGATGGCCGCTGACCCCGGCTCGTTCTATCGCGGCAGCGCGTGCCTGTTCTATGCCGACGTCGCCGCACAGAAGGACCCGTGGGCCGACGAACGCACCAGCCGGATCTGGATCCAGGGGGACCTGCACGCCGAGAACTTCGGCACCTACATGGACGGGGACGGGGTCCTGGTCTTCGACGTCAACGACTTCGACGAGGCCTATCTCGGGCATTTCACTTGGGATGTCCGCCGGATGGCGGCCAGCATCGCGCTGATCGGCTGGCAGAAGGCGCTGCCCGACGACATGATCACCGAGTTGATCGAGATCTACGCCCGGTCCTACGTCGAGCAGGTACACGAATTCGTCGAGACCGAGCGGGACGACGTCTTCTCGCTGGGCTTGGACTCCACCGACGGACCGGTCCACGACGTGCTGCTCACCGCGAAGCTGGCCAGTCGGATCGAACTGCTCGAGGAACTCACGGTGATCGAGGACTACGACCGACGCTTCCGCGCGGGTCCGGGCGTGCGACAGCTCGACAAGAACGAGCTGTTCTCCGTGATGGCCGCCTTCGAGGACTACAAGGAGTCGATCCCCGAACGCAAGCGTTCCCGGCGGCTCAACTACTCGATCAAGGATGTGGTCGGCCGCTCCGGGTTTGGCATCGGGAGCGCCGGGCTGCCGGCGTACAACTTTCTGATCGAGGGTTGGACCCAAGCGCTGGAGAACGACATCGTCCTGTCGATGAAGCAGGGCAACGTGGCTGCACCGTCCCGGGTGGTCGACGACGAGCGGATGACCGACTACTTCGACCATCACGGGCACCGCACTGCGGTCTCCCAGCGTTCACTGCAGGCTCGGTCGGATCCGCTCCTCGGCCATACCGCCGTGGACGGTGTTGGATACGTGGTCAGCGAGCTCTCGCCGTACGACGCCGATCTGGACTGGACCGAACTCGTCGAGCCGGACCAGATCCGATCAGTCCTCGGCTATCTCGGACAGGCGACCGCGAAGGCGCACTGCGTCTCCGACGAGGACAGCGACGACACCCTGGTCGAGTTCCAGACCGAGGAGGCCATCGCCGGGGTCATCGGTGAGGACAAGGCGATCGCCAGCTTCGTCGAGGACATCTGCGGCTTCGGCCTGGAATACGCCACCCGGGTCCGCGCTGACTACGGGCTGTTCGTCGACGCCTTCCGAGCCGGCGGCTTCTCCGACGTCACCCCCATCTGATCGGGCTTCGGCCGGCCGTCGTTCGCGCGAAGTGGCGGCGCAGCGGACTCTGCGGCGGAGCAGTCCTGGCAGGCGCCCGCCTCGGAAGCGACCAGGCTGGGCCGCTCGTCCAGGACCGGATCGGTGCCGGAACCAGGGGCACGATGCCGGGAGAACAGCCCCTGAGAGACCGCGACGCCGGCCAGGATGATCAGTCCGCCCACCGGCTGATACCACTCCAACCGCTCACTGAGTACGACGATGCCGACCACTGTGGCGACCAGCGGGATGAGGTAGGTGACCATCGAGGCGGTGCTCGCCCCGGCCAGCCGGATGGTACGGAACATGATCACGAACGCGATCCCGGTGCCCAGCGCGCCCAAGGCCATAACGCTGGCAATGACGTTGCCGGACAGCGTCCACAGCGCCGGCGGCGCACCGGCGAACAACGGCGCGATGACGCACATCTGCGCGGTGGCCAGGATGAGCTGCGTCGAGGCCACGGCCACGCCGGACTGGCTACGTCCGGTGACGAACCGCTTCTGGTACGGGATGGCGACGCCGTAGCAGCACGAGGCGCCGAAGCACATGAGCTGCCCGGTCAACTGGGCCCCGCCCACCCCCTGCCAGATCCCGAGCAGGACCAGCACCCCGCCGAATCCGATGAACAGGCCGATCAGCCGGTGGATGGTCATCCGTTCGGTACGAAAGACCAGAACCGCCAGCGGCAACACGACCAGCGGCGTCGTGGCGTTCCACAGGCCGGCCAACGTGGAGTCGACCCGCTGCTCGCCGTACCCGAACAGGGTGAACGGCAACGCCACTCCCACGCCGGCGATCACGAACAGATGTCCCCAGAGCCGGAGATCGCGAGGCAGCCGATCCCGGGTGACGAGGAGGATGACGACCAGCGTCGCCGCTCCGATGGCCACCCGGAAAAGGGTCAGGTGCAGCGGGTGGATCTCCTGGATGCCGACCTTGATGAACAGGTAGCTCGAGCCCCAGATCACGGCCAGCGCGAAGAAGGCCGGCAGCCACCTCGGGCCGGCCGGCGAGGTCGAACCGGGCGCGACCGGATCGGCTGAGGAGGGAGCCGTGACGGCGGCGGTGCTCACACCTCAAGAGTCTCAGCTGACTCCGACAGATGCCCGCGGATATCGGCCATGAATGCCCGATTGCCTGCCTGCGACGGATCTCTGCGCGATGAAAGCTTCGCGCTCATCCGAGGTCAGGCCGACGCCGGCCGTGCCCGGTCGCCCGCTCGAAGGCATGTCCGAGCTGCAATACCAGCAGATCCGCGTGGTGCGGACCGACGATCTGTAGTCCCACCGGCAGGCCGCCCGCCGTGAAACCGGCGGGCACGGACAAGGCCGGAGAGCCGGTGGCCGAGATCAGGTACGCGGAGCGCATCCAGGACAGGTAGTCGGGCTGCTCGACCCCGGCGATCTCGGTGGGGTACTCCTGCTCGATCGGGAACGGGGACACCTGGGTGACCGGCATCAGCAGCGCATCGAAGGTCTCGAAGAAGTCCCGTACCCGATGGAACAGCGCGGTGTGCAGCACCTCCGCACGCCCGACGTCGGGGCCGCTCAGCGCCTGTCCCTGGGCGATGTTGTCAGCCAGGCTGGCCTTGACCTG
>JACCUM010000356.1 GCA_013811805.1 Geodermatophilaceae bacterium
TCCTCGGGGAACTCGGTCGACTCGGCCTTGGCCAGCAACGCGCGGACCCGGGCCAACGCCCGTTCGTCGACATCGACGCCATCGCGCTCGCCCGCATGGGCGGTCCCGGGTACTGGGAGCAGCAGCCGAATCGCCGGCAGCACGTAGAACATGGCGATGATCTCGATCGCGCACCGCAGCCCCGCCTGGGTGCCGAGCCGACCAGCCAGATCCGCGTCGACCGGGTCGGGTCGCTGCCGCGACGGCTCCGCGTCGCCGCCGAGGGCGCCCAGTTGCGCTCGCCACCGAGGATCGACGGTGCTCGGACGGTAGGCCCGCGCCTCGTCCCGGATGACGTCGATCAGCAGAACGGCGTGTTCCTGTTCGAGGCGCCGGCCGGCGACGGCGACCAGATCCCGGGGCTGCCAGCCGGTCTGCCACGTCTGGCTGACCAGCCCGGACAGGCAGATCGCCGCGACCCGGCCGAGTTGCGTGGCCGGGATCGGGACGCCCGGGCCGGTAAGTTCTGCCGCGCAGTCTGCGGCTGCATGCTTGGCTCCGGTTGCCACCGCATTCGCGGCGGTCCGGAGGGTGATCTCGATCGCTTCGGCCCACTCGCCAGGATTCGGGCGACCCTGGCTCGGGCCCGTCCCGTCGTACGGCGAACTCGATGGCTCGGACGGCGAACGCGTCGGGCCTCTCCCACCGTTCGCCGGGCCGGCAAACCCCGTACCGGCAAACCCCGCGCCATCGAAGCCGGCTCCCGGGAACCCTGGCTCGCCGTACCGTTTCTGGTCGTGCTCGCGCCGGCGTTGCGCGGTGGACCGGCGTTGCCGCTGCTTGGTGGCCCGCCGTTCCCGGTTGCGCTTGCCCACTGCGACTCCTCGTGTGCTGCAGCTCGTACGCGCCGGTCGACATCTCGATCGGGGATTCGTACGGCGGCTGGCCCGGTGCTTAGGTGAGTTGTACGGGTCGGGTCCGACGCTACCAACGCCGCCCCCTCGGCTCCGCAAGCAGACGCGGTGCGTCGGCTCATCCGAGGCGACTGCGGCCGCGCCGAGCTGTGGACGGGATCGGCGCCGGGTCGTCTCCGGAGCCCAGACTTGACCGATGCGCGGGAAGGAGGCGGATGATGACTATTGTGACGATCGCCGTACCGGTCGCCGGGACTCGGATGACGCTGGCCGAGTGGGAGCGCCTGCCGGAGGCCACCGATCGGGTCGAGCTGCTCGAGGGCGTGGTCGTGGTGACCAGCTCGCCCAGTGAGCCGCATCAGGCGATGGTCACCCGGCTCATCGTTGCACTCGACCGCGCGTGCCCGGACGAGTACCGGGTACGGGCCGGGCCACTGGGTGTCCTGGTCCGAGACCTGTCCAGTGGGTTGCTGCCTGACGTCGTGGTGCTTCGCGCCGACGACCGCGCGACCGTGGATCGGCTGCCGGTCCTGGTCATCGAGGTCCTCTGTCCGAGCACTCGTGGCCGCGACCAGATCGACAAGCGCCGGCTGTACGCCCGCCGCGGCATTGCCTCGTACCGGCTGGTCGATCCCAAGCACCCCAGCCTGCGGATCCTCGAACTCGGGGCGAACGGCGAGTACGTCGAGGTCGCCAACGCGGTCGGCGACGAGCCGGTTGAACTGGTCCACCCGTTCCCGGTCCGCCTGGTCCCCGACGAGCTGCTCAGGTGATGGGCTTACCAGCGTCGCGTGCGCTATCTCCGGACCTTCGATGTCAAGGCTGCTGCAACGGCTTCACGATCCACTTCACCGGGAGCAACAGCTGCATCGGGTCGACCGGCGAGGCCTGAAAGTCGGCTCGGGCGAGGTAGAAACTCCGCGCGGCCTCGTCCCGGCAGTGGACAAGCAGTGCCTTCACGCCCACCTCGCCAGCCAGCTGAGCGGTACGACGCAGGCAGTCGGCCAGCAGGGCAGTACCGAGTCCTGACCCCTGAGCGGACTGGTCGACCGCAAGCCTTGCTAGCAGAAGACAACCGATCTGGTGGGGCGATCCATGGGTGAGAATAGTCGGGGCATTCGCCTTGGCGATGCTCGCCACCGTCAAGGCGTAGTAGCCAACGATCCGGCCATCCGCCTGGCTCACTAAGGTCGTGGCATTGTTGGCCCGCTGGTTCTCCCAGGCGTACTTGACTAACCATTCACCAACTCGGCGGCTCCGCTGTCAAAGCCCGCCTTGATGTCGGTCTTCTCCAGGCGCGCGGGCCGCGAGAAGGCAGCCACAGGCTACTGCGACTTGGCGGCGAAGAAGTCGGGGGTGGACAGGAGCGCTGCGAGCTTGGGGGTGGACGGGACAAGCTCGGTCAAGAGCAGGTCCACTGCGGCCCACTGCTCGTCATCGGCGAAGAAGAACCGCCGATCCGCGAGGACCCTCTCGGCGTGCGCGACGACGGTGCCGAGCACGAAGTCCGTGACGGTCTTGTCCGAGGCGGCGGCAGCCGCCTTGATGATCTGCTCCTGGCGAGCGCTGGCCCGAACGTTGATGCGGGCCTCGCGAGCGGCGCGGGTTCCAGCCGATGCAGCCAACTCTTGGCTCCCTCCTACGTTCTCGTACACCCACTGTGTGCACACGCCCTCCCTATTGGCAACAGCCGCGCCGTGGTGATGAACGATGCACTGCCTATCGCCAAGGCTGATCTGGCGAATCAGATGCAACTGCTCAAGACGGCCATGGACGAGTTTCCCTCCCAAGTCAGCGCGTGGCTCCCACGAGGGAGATCCGTGGTCCCGGATCGTGGCGACCGCGGTTCCAGCGAGTTCGGCCAGCTCGCCTGGCGCAGCGTCGATCGAGAAATTCGGGCTCTCGCCGTCCTCGAGATTGCTGGGGTCGGGCGCCGCGTGGCGAGCTGTCCAGAAAACCACGTCCTCGACGTACGGCATCAACTCGCCAACGCGCAGGGTCAGGCGTTGCTCGAAATCGGTTGGGCTGCACCCGCCGGGGTACGACAGAGGTGAGCCCGAACAACTCAGACGGAATGCGCCGAGGCGGCCGCAGAAGTCCTCTGTAGGCCGTTGCGGATTGCAGTTCGGCGCGCTGATCGAGGGGTCTTGAGCTGCCACCGTTCCGGAATTCCCATGATCATGAGCGGCCCCAGGTTCAGCGGGATTGCACTTCAGGCGCTCACGATTCACGACGGGTCCCGCGGAGCGGTCCTGTCCCTCTCCACACAGTCGAAGATCATGAGCGGCCCAGGTTCATTGCCACTAACACTCCCGGCGCTCACGATCACGTCGAGAGCGTTGTGACTTCGCCGCGGCTGGGCTCTGACACGGTAGGAGCGCGCTCAAAGTCC
>JACCUM010000364.1 GCA_013811805.1 Geodermatophilaceae bacterium
CGCTGCTGCTGGCAGTCACCTTCGCCTACCTCCGGCGGCGCATATGACGAGCGCCGTCAGCACTACTCCATCGACAGTGCCGCGGCGAGACCTGGCTTTGCCACCGCCGCGGTGGGCGTACCGGGCGGCGCACGCAGCGGCGTTGACGACGCTTCCGTCGGGACTGTGGCGCCTCGCGCTGGCCGCGGGGCTGCCCGTGGGATACAGCCCCGATGCCGCCCGAGCACTGTTCGATGCGCCCGGACGGGGGTCGTGGTACCTGGTCGCTCTCTCCGTTGTCCTGGAGGCTTTGGCCTTGCTCACTCTTGGTCTCGTGCAGCCGTGGGGTGAGGTCGTCCCCCGGTGGGTGCCGGTCCTCGGCGGCAAACGAATCCCGCCGCTGGCCGCGGTGATTCCCGCCGCGACGGGCACCCTGGCCCTGACAGTGCTGTGGGGCACGGTCGCCGTGTCATGGTGGTTCACCAACGGCGACGGCGCACTGAGCCCACCGGCCCGCATGGCGGTGGGCGTGCTGTACGTTCCGCTGGCCGCATGGGGACCCTTGCTAGGCGCGGTCACCTACTCCTACTACCAGCGTCACCGCGGCGGCACTCAGCCGGAGGCCACCCGCGATGTCTCCCTCGACTGAGAGTGGTCAGGTCTCCTCGGCGAAACGGCGCCACGCGCGGTAAGCACAGTCTCACGAGACCCGGGATGGGACGGTCCTGGCGGCCTACGCCGCCATCGTCAGCTCATTCCGTCCGGGCTATAGCGGAGCGCGGTCGGCTTGGGCATGCCGCTGGGCTGGAGCGAGGCCCACCTGCGCTCAGAACACATTCCGGTGACGGAACCTCCAGCGGCACTGCCCGCCTTCCCGACACCGACTGTGACCTTCAGCGGTAAATGGCGCGGTACTCGCAGCGCTATGTGGCACGACCGCCGGCCGCACCGGGGAAGACGATCTTGTCCGGTAGGCGTGTCGGCCACCGGGACGGCGACACGTCGTCAAGCTAGCGCCAGCGAACATCGTCGGATGCGGCTGCGCGCTGCGCGGTAGACATGTCGGTCACCGTCGACGAGTAGGTGGCGAGGTGCCGCTGGCTCGGAAGAGGTCTACCCACTGCCCGGCAGAGAGCTCCTTCGGTAGTGCTTGCGCGGTCAGGCCTGCGGCGGTGGCCCAACTTCGTGCCTCGCGGGTGCTGTTGAAGCGTCCCGCTCGTGTGGTGATCTCCACAATGCCTCGGCCGCGGCCGGTGAAGACTTGGTGGGCCATGGCCTGGAATACCCTGCGTTGGGCCCTGGGCAGTAATGGCTCCGCTCGGGGGACGATCGTCAGGAGGCCGCCGTCGACACTCGGAGCCGGTGTAAAGGCTCTGGCCGGTACACGTTGGCCCAACGCGAAAGTGAACCACGGCACCCATTGGGCGGTCATCAACGTGGCGCCGCCTACCCCCGCGCGGCGGCGAGCAACTTCCCACTGGACCAGCAGCACCGCGTGAGTCCATGCCTCCGCTCGCAGGATATGTCGCAGGATTGCCGTGGTCTGGTGAAAGGGCAGGTTTCCCACGAGGACATGGGCGGTGTGCGGGAGCCGGTGGTGCAGGAAGTCGCCGTGGACGACCTCGACTCGGGGGTGAAGCCGCTGTTCGAGACGACGGGCGAGTCTCCCGTCGATCTCCACCACGGTGAGTGGTCGTCCGAGGTGCTCCAGGCGTTCGGTCAGGGCCCCGGCGCCAGGGCCGATCTCAATGATCGGCCCTGAGGTGGGGTGGACGCGCTCGACGATGGCGTTCTGCGTGGCTTGGTCGTGCAGGAAGTTCTGGCCGTACTCGTGACGACCATGACGGTAGGTGGACACTGGTGCGCTCCGCGGATCCGATGATGGAGCCGGGCATGCGAAACCCGCCGCCCGGCAGGACCGGTGGGACGGCGGAACTCACCAAGTTGTCGTGGGCGCCGCCGTCAGCGACGGCGCAGCCTCATCGACGCAGTGCCAGCGGAACTCATGCCGCCCAAGGTACCGGTGCGGCGCGCTTGGCGAGGCCTCGGGGGCATCAACCTAGATCATTCACGCTGATCCACTACTTCGT
>JACCUM010000408.1 GCA_013811805.1 Geodermatophilaceae bacterium
GCATCAGAAAGGCCACGTTCCGCGCTCTCGCTCGAGTCGAGCTGCAGCGGGCTTGGCGTCCAGTCCCCAGACCCGCCCGGAGGCGACGATGGCCAGCAGGAGCAGCGGTACCCAGATGAGCGGCTCCTCGAATAACCAGACCCCACTGGAGTAGTAGAGGGCTTGGACGTAGATGGCCAGCAGGAATGCGATCAGGGCACCCAGGCGGCTGGCCAGGCCCAGAACGAGCAGTATTCCGGCGATCAGCTCGGCGCCGGTCAGCACCCACTTGACGACGTCGTAGTTGTCCAGCATGAAGCGGGTGATGTCCTGGATCAGCGGCAGCGCCGTGCCCTCGCCGCCGTTCGACTCCAGCCCCTGACTTTGCATGATGCCGGCCGGGTCCTCGCGACCGATGAGCGAGGCCCGGAACCCGAGGAAGTTGATCGATCGGACGTCGAAGACCTTGGCCAGCCCGTTGAACAGGTACGTCAACCCGAGCAGGATTCGGATGACCGCCAAGCCACGGCCGAGAGTTACCGGGCTGAGCAGTCGGGTCGAGGGATTGCCGTCTGCGGTGACGGTGTCGCCGTGCTGGGTGCTCATGCGCTCACTCCTGTCGCAACCTGGGCGCTCGATGTGCCCAGCCCCGGGTCAGCATACGGTCGTCAACCACGCGGGCGCCGGGTTTGGAGCAAGCGTTCACGCCCTCGTCAGTATTCGGCGGAGGTGTGGCGATGCGGGTCAGGTGCAACGGAAGACCGCGCGGCCTTCGGCCGCCCCGTCAGCCTGGACCGCGAGCACATCGCGCATCACGTTGAGCACATGACGCAACGGTAAGGGGGAATCGGCCACTCGCAGATGCGGATTGGTGACTGCGACCGGATGCCACCAGGCGCCGTCGACGGTGAGAGTCGGCTCCGGTTGCACGGAGTCGAGAGAGATGTGAACTCCGGTGTCGGCGAAGCCCTCCGCCGCGATGGGTCGAATCACCCGGTCGTCTTCGGCGATGCCGAGGTTGTCCAGAGCGGCGTTGAGCCGGTCGGCGGCAGTGAGATCCTCCTCGTGGAGCGTGGCGGCGACGCGGATGCGGAAGCCCAGTTCTCGGGCCTGGCCGATGCCGCGGAGTGCCTGAGCGTGGGAGCCCGCGCCGCGCTGCCGGTCGTGCAGCCCCGGACCGGCCGAGTCCAGGCTCACTTGCAGGGTGACCCGCTCCCGGTCCATCGCCTCCAGGGTCGAGCGTCGGGTGCCGCGAGCGAAGACCATGGCGTTGGTGAGGATGACCACGGGTAGGTGCTGCGCGGCGTAGTCGACCATCGCCCCGAGGCCGGGATGCAGGAAAGGCTCGCCACCGGTGATGAGCAACTCGCGACCACCAAGCGCGACGAACTCGTCGACGGCCGAGGCCGCCACGTCGACGGGAAGCATGCGCGGTCGCGCGCTCGGCGAAGACTGCGCGCAGCAGTAGCCGCAGGCCAGATTGCAGTGGAAATTGCTGTAGAGCCACAGCCGCTGACCCAGCGGTACGGCGGTTCCACTGGTGAAGCTCTCCGTGACGATCGACTGAGCAGCCCGTTCGCCGCGCAGGATCGCCAGCTTCCATGGGCCAGCACCCCCGCCCGCGTCGATCACCGAGAGCAACTCATGGCCCGCCAGCCGTGCCCAGGCCGGTAGATCGGCGAGTACGGACTTCTCCTGGGTGTGTAGTAGCAGGACCTGTCCGACCTCGATGCCACGCATCGCACCAGACAGGGAAAGCAACAGGCCGCTCCCGCAGTCGTCAGTCCCGCCGTCAAGCTCACCCGACGGCGTCCAGGGTCCGGCGTCGGGTCGGATGTCTTTTCCCTGTGTCACTGGAGAGACCACGACTCTGAGAAGTAGAGGCTAGAAGGACAACGAGCCGGCGCCGTCGGCGAGCAAGGCGACGAGGGTGGCTCCGCCGACGATCTTGGCGCCGTCGATCAGCGTGTCCTCGCCGATCCCGCGCTTCTTCGCGCACGGGCTGCAGACGAGAAACGAACCGCCCGCGCCGGCATAGGAGGACACCAATTCCGACATGGGCGCGAAACCCTCTTCGTGCATATCGTCGGCGACGCCCTTCTGAGCCAATCGAACACCTTCAGCGGATAAGAAGACCGAGGTCTCCTGTCCCGAGGCGACCGAGGCGCCGGCGACGACCATCGCAACGCTGCAGCGATCGACGTCGTCGGTGGAGCGGGTCAGGTTGATGACAAGTCCGTTCATGAGTGTGACTGTCCTTTCGGGTCGGGGGGTACTGGCGTGGCCAGATGCCATGGACGATCGGCCTGCACGCGGACCGACCTGGACGAGACCTCCAGGTCATAGTGCGGCCGGCCATCGGGTTGACGACCAGAGCCGAGGTAGCGGTGTCCGGTCAGATGACACCAGGCAGGGATGTCAAGCGGCGCTGCGGGGTCGGTGGCGACCAGCCTGACCACCGTACTGACCGATAGTGCCCGGAGCGGCTGGAGCAAGTGCATCAACAACTCACCACACGCCCGATCGCCGCCGTCGATGAGGTGTCTGCTCTCCGCAGCGTGATCAGGAACAGGATGGCTCATCGCAGTCTCGCACTACCGAACCATGCCGTTGGATGCACGCTCGCAGACTACCTTCGT
>JACCUM010000442.1 GCA_013811805.1 Geodermatophilaceae bacterium
CTGCGACCGGCTACCCCGACCGATGACCCCGCCCAACCGACGGGTAGTCCCGCATCTGACCCCCCGGTGAGACACCGCACCCCGGCGGCATCGCCGCAACTTGCAGCGTCCGCTTGCCGTTCGGCTAGTGGGACGGTCCAGGTCCAGAGGCGGCCAACTCACCCAGCGTTGAGGACCTTTCACCGGAGGGCTGGTCAGGGAGATCAAAAACTATGCTTGTGCAATAACACTTGTGAGTCTATGGTCACGGCATGCCTACTGAGAACGTCACCGACTACCGGGTGCTGGCTGCGGTGGCCCACCCCGTACGACGCCGCCTGCTGGACGTGCTGCGGGTCGAGCAGGCCGCGAGCGTCGGGGTGCTTGCCGACCGGCTCGGCGTGGCGGTCGGTAGCGTCAGTCACCACGCCAAGGTGCTCGCCGGCCACGGGTTGATCGTCGAGGCGCCCGAGCTGGCCCGAGACGCCCGGGAGCGGTGGTGGCGGCTCGGGGACGCCCGGATCAGCTGGTCCAACCGGGCGTTCGCCGACGACCCGGCCGGCTCGGTCGTGGCGCAGGCCGTCGACGAGCTCAGCCTGCGGCTGCAGCTGGAACGGCTGACCGCCTGGCGGGCCGCCAGCGACCAAGCCGACCCGGCCTGGCAGGACGCCGCGACCAGCACCGACATGTGGCTGCGGCTCACCCCGACCGAGCTGGCCCAGGTCTCCGAAGAGCTCACCGAGCTGCTGTCCCGCTGGCGCACCCGGGAGCTGCCCGACGACGAACCGCGCGAGCCCGTGTTCGTGTTCGCGCACGCCTTCCCCAGCAACCCATGACCATCAGCCCGGCGGGCAGCCGGGACTTCCGGCTCATCTGGGCTGGCACGACCGCCGGGCGACTCGGCGAGGCGGTCGCCAGCGTGGCGACGCCGCTAGTCGCGCTCACCGTGCTTGACGCCGGCCCGTTCACCGTCACCCTGCTCACCGCCGCGGCATGGCTGCCCTGGCTCCTGATTGGGCTACCGGCTGGAGCCATCGTCGATCGGCTCGCCAAACGCCCGGTCATGATCGCGGCCGATGTGACGTCAGCAGTGGCGATCGGGAGCGTCCCGGTCGCCGCCGCCCTGCACCACCTCACCGTCACGCACCTGCTGGTCGCCGCCCTGGTCCTCGGCGCGGCCACCGTGTTCTTCCAGTCCGCCTGGGCCGCCTACCTGCCGGCGGTGCTCGACGAGAAGCAGCTCGTCGGGGCCAACGCTCTGCTCTACGGCAGCGAGTCGGCCTCCAAGGTCGCCGGGCCCGGGCTCGCCGGGCTGCTCGCCGGGGCGGTCGGCGCGGTGTCAGGCCTGGCCGTCCAGGCCGGGGCCTTCGCCTTCTCCGCCGCGTGTCTGCTCCTCGTACGCCGTCCCGAACGTCGTCCGCCGCCCCCTCTCGAGAGGCACCTCTGGCGCGAGGTCGGCGAGGGCATCCGCTACGTACGGCACGACCGGATCATCCGGCGCCTCGCTCTGCACGGTGCGGTCAGCAACCTGCCGCTCACCGGCTACCAGGCGCTTCTCGTCGTGTTCCTCGTACGGGAGATCGGGCTCTCACCCGGCACCGTCGGACTGCTGCTCACCCTCACCGCGCTCGGCGGGGTCGCGGGAGCGGCGCTGGTGCAGCCCCTTGTCCGGAGACTCGGTGACGCCCGCACGCTCGTGGTCTGCAAGGCTGGCGCCGGGCCCTGTGCGCTGGTCGTGCCGTTCACCGGCCGCGGCGTCGCGCTCGGGCTGTTCGTCGTCGCGAGCACGCTGGTGATCCTCGGCATCACGGCCGGCAACGTGGTGTCGGCGTCGTTCCGGCAGCGCTGGGTCGACCCGGGGATGCTTAGCCGGGTCATGACGAGCATCCAGGTCGTGAACCTCGGGACCATCCCGCTCGGCGCCGTCTCCGCTGGAGCCTTGGCCAACTGGGTCGGCACCCGGGAGTCGCTCGCGGTCATGACGGTGGCGTACGCCGCGAGCGGGCTGATGCTCGTCCTCGGCCCGTTGCGCGGCCTGCGCGACCTGCCGTCGAGATCACTGCGTGGTGCCGGCCTCCCCGCCTGAGAGGTCGCCCGTCCCACGCCCGCCGGGCACCTACGCGCCGGGTGTCGAAAGCGGATCCCTCACCGGACACGGCGCGTTCGTCTTCGGTGAGGGATTCGCTCGATTGGATACTGAGTGGATGACCGACGACGGCATCACTGCACAGGTCCGGGCGACGTACGACACTGTGGCTGAGGATTACGCGGCGCATTTCCCAGGGACCGAACCTGAGGCGGCGATCGATCTGGCGGCGATTGGCCACTTCGTCACGCTGCTCGAAACCGGGACCCGCGATGTGCTGGACGCGGGTTGCGGGACTGGCCGGATGAGTCGGTACCTCACAGACCATGGTTGTCATGTCCAGGGTGTCGATCTGTCGCCGGGGATGGTGGCAATGGCTTGCCGCGATCACCCCGACATCAAGACTGAGGTCGCCTCTATCACGGCGCTGCCGTTTCCAGACGACTCGTTCGACGGCCTGTTTTACTGGTACTCGATCATCCATGTGGCCGACGATGACCTGCGGGCAGTTTTCGACGAGGCCCGACGTGTGCTCCGACCTAATGGTGTCGTGCTGGTCGCCTTTCAGGCGGGCGAGGGTGAGTCTGAGGTGGGCGCCGGCTACCGCATGCTCGGTCACGACGTCACACTCGTCAGATTTCACCGGACGGCCGATCAGGTGACGCGGCTGCTGCAGACGGCAGGTTTTCTTGAGGCGGCACGGATGGTGCGAGACCCGCTCGGCGGCGAGCGCCACGATCAAGCCGTCGTGATCGCCCGGCTAGGTGACCTCTGCTTGGGTTGACCACGTTCGTGGCCGCAACGTCCGTCCCATCACTGGACCGCGCTGTGTCCGATAGCCGAACGAGATCAGGTGCACGTTTGGGTTCTGCGATGCCGTCCGAAGCCTCAGAACGGCTGCGGGAACGTCCTCGCTCGGCGCTCGGTCCGGTCCGAGTCGGGCTGAATGGGCGATGATCAAGGTCGTCCCGTAAGCCGCCGATCACCGGGCGGGCGCCCGCACGGGACCGACGACTGGGTCGGCGGCCCGCAAGCGGAACGTCGACGGGTTTGCCGTCGACCGTGGACGTGGCGAATCGTCCGACGATCACGGTTGTCCCGTAGACCGCCCGATCACCGGACGGGTGCCCGCAGACGATCCCCATACGGCGACGTCACCGACGCTGACGAGTACTCGCCGCGCGCCAGGGCGCTTTCAACGAGTCCGCGCTGGCCGCTGACGCCACAGTACGTTCGGCTGTCGCAACGCCTCAGATGCCGGTTGCGAGGGGCTGATCAGGCCGTGCCGAAGGGGTTGTCGATGATGTAACAGCGGCGTCACACCGTTCCTCGGCGCTTGCAGGTTCAGGAAAGCGCCGGCACCGAGCTGCAGGCTCGCGACCTCGACGCTGCCCGACTGGCGGCGTGATGCAATGGCGAGGCACCCGTACGGCTGTCGAGGATCGCGGGGTCGGCGCCATGAGCGAGCAGTCGCCCGACCGCACCCGGATGGCCGAGCCCGGCAGCGCGGTGCAGCGCCGTCAGCCCTTGCTCGTCCTTGTCGTTGACTCCGGCGGCGATGGGAGCCTGGCCTTCGGCGTTGATGCCGCTCATGGGTTTGTCCTCGTTTGCCGGTGGTTGTCGGAACCCATATCCACCCATGCCCGGCGCAGCCGGTGGACCAACTCGTCCAGAGTGGACGGCGGGTAGGAGAAGGGCAGTCGTAGGTAGCTGTCGTGGTGGCCTTCTGGATCGGTCGCAGCCCCGGGGATGACCTCGACGCCGTGTCGCAGGGCGACCTGCGCGTAGCGGGCGGCATCGATGGAGGGCAGCTCGATCCACAGTACGGATCCGCCCTGCGGCCTTCGCCATTGCCAATCCGGCAGGTAGCGGCGCAGCAGACTCTCGAGATGTCGGAGTCTCTCCTCTCGGAGCGGTGCGCGTCGGGCGGCCAGCGCGGGAAGACCTGGCAGTAGTCGGGCAGCGAGGGCCTGGTCGAGCACCGGGCTGCCGAGATCGGCGAGAGCCTTGTGTCTGGCCAACCGGCGGATCGTCGGCTCGGCTGCGCGGACCCAGCCGATCCGCAGGCCCGGCCATACCGCCTTGGCCAGCGATCCCACGGACAGCACCGCACCGCCAGGGGAGGCTGCGATCGGTTGCGGCCCGGGCGAGCCGAGGACCAGGTGCGCGTTGTCCTCCACCACCGGCACGCCGTACTCCTCGGCCAGCGCGGCGATCCGACGACGCCGACTGGACGACATCAGCAGTCCGGTCGGATTGTGGTAGGTCGGCATCAGGAAGACCAACGCCGGGCGGTGTTGCGCCATCGCAGCGGCGAGCAGGTCGGCTCGAACCCCGTCCCCGTCCAGCGGGATGCCAACGATGCGCGCCCCGGCGGCCCGGAAGAGGTCGAGGCAGCCGGGCCATGCCGGGGACTCGGTCAGCACCATGCAGCCGCGGCGGAGGTACATCTTGGCGATCAGCGAGATCGCCTGGTGGGCCCCCGTTGTGATGAGAACTTGCTCCGCTGAGCTGGGAGCGCCCATCGCCGTATAGCCGGTTGCGATGGCGGTGCGCAGCTCGGGCAGCCCGCTCGGGTGGTAGCCGGAGTCGGTCATCAATGTGAGCAGGTCGCTGTCGACCAGCTCGAGCAGAGCGTCGCGAACCTCGTGGTAGGCCGCATCATCTGTGTTAGCGAGCGAGATCACCTCACCCGAGCCGTCGACCAGTCGCTGGAAGACCGGTCCACCGTGTCCGCCGGGCACCCGTCCATCCGACGTGGACTGTCCGGCTCGGACCTTCTCGCTGATCCTCGTACCGCTGCCACGCACGCTGGTCAGCACGCCACGTCCACGCAGCTCGTCGTAGGCGCTGACGACGGTCCCACGGCTGATCGCCAGCTGCCTGGCCAGATCGCGCTCGGATGGCAGCCGGGCACCGAGGTCGAGGTCACCCTCACGCACGGCTCGGTCCAGCGCGTCGGCCAGGCTCTGATAGAGCGGTCCCGGCCAGGTCATCCAGTCCGCGAGCACGTCCAGAAGGTCCGGCTCGAATTGGTCCACTTCACGCTCCAATGGCCTAGGTCCCTCGCCGATCCGGTTGCCAGGCTGGGGTCCGACGAGAAAGGAGTACCACCTATGACGTTGGACAACCGCCTACGTGCCATCTGCGATCTCTCCGTCCCGGCCGCCAGGGAGAACGGTCGGCACGAGTACGACGGGCAGGTCCAGGACCTGTCCTGTGCCGGCATCCGAACTGGACTTGCCCGACTCGGCGGTCCGTCGTATGAGGATCCGCACGACGATACGCACGCCGGGGCGGCTGAAGAGTCGCTCCGCGCACGCTTCGGCGAGATGGAGCTGCATCGGAGCAGCCCGCTCGTGCATCTGGAC
>JACCUM010000486.1 GCA_013811805.1 Geodermatophilaceae bacterium
CAGCGACACACCCACCGTGGCCCCGGCCAGGTGATCGTTGAGGTAGATGCTGAGCAGACTGGTATGTGTGATCTCGGACAGGTCCATAGCACGGTCACCGTACTCCGGAACCGCGTGCGAGGCTTGATCGATGTCCGCCGTCAGCTCTGGGCCTTCCTCGGCCCTCGAGTTCGTCGAGGTGTCCGCGGACGACCCTCGCAGCATCGAACTCATCGCGGAGGTGCAAGCGGTCTACCGGCGCCTGTACGGCAGCGAGGACGACTCACCCATGTCCTCGGCTGAGTTCGAGCCCCCGTCGGGAACATTCCTGTTGGCCATGGAGGCGGAGGGTCACCCGATCGGCTGCGTCGGGCTGCGCCGCCACGAGGACCACGTCGCGGAGATCAAGCGGATGTACGTCCGACTGAGATATCGCCGGCACGGATATGCCCGGGCCATGCTGGTAGCCGCAGAGAATCGCGCTCGGCTGCTGGGTTACACCGCGATCGTGCTCGAGACCGGCCAGGTGCAGCCCGAGGCGATGGCCCTGTATGTGGGTCACGGCTACCAGCCGATTCCCGGCTTCGGGCACTACCGATGCGCCCCGGGTAGCCGCAGTTTCGGCCGGAAGCTGTGATCTAGCCGGCCAGCGCGTCCAGCCGCTTCGCGAGATCGATCGCGTTGTACGGCGCATGCACCTTCACGTCGTTGTCGAAGTAGACGTAGACATCGCGCGGTCTGCCGTCCGCCGTCGCCTCGCCGCTGCGCCAGCCGTGGATCAGGCCGGCCCACCGATCCAGCGCTACGTCGGAGTAGCCGCTCACGTACAGCTCCTCGTCCCCGTGCAGCCGGACGTAGGCGAAATCGGAGGTGACGGTCTCCAGAAGTGGCCATTTCCCGGCAGTGTCGGCTACCACGATCGCGATGTCGTGTTCTCTGAGCAGGGGGCAGAAACTCAGCGGCCCGGTAGCTTTCGTCGGTGGTCGTCCAGGACCGGTCGGCCAGCCGTTCGTCATGCCGCTGCGCCAGCGCCGCTGCCTCCGTCGTCGTACGAGGCAGGAGATTGAAGAATTCGCTGAGCCGGTCTGGGTCGTAGCCCAGATTGGGCGGGAGTTGCCAGAGCAGTGGACCGAGTTTGTCGGCGAGGGCCAGTACGCCCGAGCCGAAGAAGTTCGCCAGCGGGATGTCGACGTCCCGCAGCTTCTTCATGTGCGTGATGAACCGGCCCCCCTTCACGGAGAACACGAATTCACCGGGTGTCTCCGCGTGCCACCGCTGGTAGCTCTCCGGCCGCTGCAGCGCGTAGAAGGATCCATTGATCTCGATGCTGGACAGTCGACTCGCGGCGTACTCGAGTTCCCGCCGCTGGGCGAGGCCCTTCGGGTAGAAGGTGCCGCGCCACGGCTTGTAGCGCCAGCCGGAGATGCCGACGTACGCACGTCCGATCACCGGGGGCACCGGGTCGCAGCGTCCGGCTCGCGAGTGAACAGGACCTCGGCACCGACCGGTCGGTATCCGGCGGCCAGGAAGGCGCGCATCGAGGCGACATTGGCAGGGTGGACCTGCGCCCAGAGCAGAGCATCCGGGGGTGCCAACGCGCTCCCTTGCTCAGCCAGCGTCCGTCCGATGCCGGCGCCGCGATATGCCGGTTCGACCTCGATACTGATCTCCCAGCGACCGGCCAGTCCACGACCGAGGGTCACCAGGCCGCCGGGCACCGTGGCCACCGTGACTTCGTCGCGATAACGCAGTGCCCGGTCAACGCGTGGATGGTTCAGCGCTGCTGGATTCGTCGCAACGGCCATCTGAACTGTGCCGCTGTGCACTCCCGGCCTGGCGGTCACCAGCAGGGTGTCCTGCCCGCCGGGCTTGGCGTCGAGGTGCTCACCGAGTACGGCCAGGAAATCGGGTTTCATCGGTCGGGTCATCTCCGAGTCGCCCAACTGCGAGTTCAACCACTGCGGGTCGACGTCGGCGGCGATCAGGTGGTGTGCGGTGCACCCGAGAACCGCGGCGACGGCCCTGCCCGCAGGTGCAGGCAGCAGGGTCACCGCGCCGGCGGCTGGCAGCGATCGCCCCCGACCTATCCGCTCGAGGAGTTCGGCCAGATCAGTCACAGCGTCATCCAACTCGGCAATGCCCCGGATGACCGGCGAGGGGTGCCGATAGACCGGCGGGCCTCATCGATCGGTCGCCTTGTGTCCGTAGGCCTACTCATGTCGTGTGCGTAACCAGACGGATCCGGATGCCGATACCTCAGGCCAAGGTCGAGTGATGGACACCTCTGCTTCCGCTCTCATCGTCGCTTGCCCGACCTGTGGCACCGCTCTGCCCGGCTGGACCGGCCCCGGACCGGCCTGCCCCAACTGCGGTCTGCCGGCCGCCGGGCACGCCGGGTACGTCGTTGCCCGGATCGACGCGACCCTCGTCGAGTTCCGCGCCGATCGGGACCGGCTGTTGGACACGTTGCGCTGGTTGGCCCCCCATCACCGTCCGACTACCCGAACGGACGTCGCCGTGGGTCACGACAACACCGCGGTCCCCGGCGTACCACGGACCGATCCCGATCTGCTCGAGCACGGATTTGAGCCGCTCCCCGTGACAGGACCGGGATCCGGGCCTCCCCGGGGAAGCTTCCCGGGACCGCTCGCCCCGCCGGCCCAACGACAGAGGCGACCACGACGACTGAGCCCACAACAGCTCCTGCTCGGCACGGGGGCGGTGCTGCTGGTCAGCGCCGCAATCGCCTTCGTCGCAATTGCCTGGGGTCAGCTTGGGCTGGCCGTGCAGGCGACGGCTCTTGCGGTAGTGACCGGATCGGTGTGTGCGGCGTCCGTCGCTGCTGCTCGGCGTGGATTGCGGACGACCGCGGAAGCGTTGGCGATGGCCGGTATCGCCCTCGTCGTGGTCGACCTTGTTGCCGCGCGCATCAAGGGACTGGCGGGGTTGGACGAACTTCCGGGTCGGGCTCATGCAGCCCTGACACTCGGTGTGATCATCGTGCTCGGCCTAGCGCTGCACCGGGCCGCCAGAACCACCCCGACCTGGCCGATCGGCGCGCTGATCGCGGCCCAGCCGCTGGCCTTTCTCGCCCTGCCGGAGCGCACGCCGGTACTGCTCGTGGCCACAGCTCTACTCGTGACCGCGTTCAACGTCACCGTGGTCGGCAACATACGTGCGGGTACGGCGGGGACGGCGGGCGCGGCGATCGGATTCGCCGGCCTGTGGTGGCTGGCGGGTAACGCTCTCGCTGCGGTCACTGCTTGGACCGGTTCCATCGTCGAATCCGGTTTGTCCACGCTGCTGGTTGCAGTTTCCGCTGGCCTTGCCGTCGGCGCCCTTGCCTACCTCCGCCTGGATCGGTTCGCCTCGCTGGCACCGATCATCGACCTGACGGCGGTGGCAGTCGGGATCATCGCTGTGTCCGGGACGCTGCAGCAGACCGGGATCGTCGGCGTGTGGTTGACCGGACTCCTCGGCCTGGCCGTCCTGACCGGCGCGGTGCTTCTCCGAGCGATGGTGGGCAGTCCTTCCCGGCGCTGGGAGATCCCGGCGTTGCTGGCCGGCGCTCTGCTCGGTCTGATCTCGGTCGGTCAGCTGACTCGAGATCAGAACTGGACTCTGCTGGCTGGCCTCACCGCACTCGCCGCGGTGTGCTGCGTCGGCATTTCCATTGCAGATCGCGGTATCCGTGGTCCAGCCGCCGTGTCTGCGGCGTTGCTGCCGGGCGTCGCGGTCCTGCTGCTGGTGGCCGACGGGCTCGCCGCACAGCAGGGCGGCTGGATCCTGGCCGTACTGGGGGCCAGCGTGCTGGGTGTGGCCAGCGCCAGGGTGCATCAGATGGAGGAAAGGCCGCTTGCCGTCGCCGCCGGCCTGATCGGGCTGACCGCCGTCTCGCTCACCGCTACGTCGCTCGCCTGGGGTCAGCTGGCACTGCAGTTGTCGGTCACGGGTGCGGCTGCGCTGGCCTACGGTCAGGCCACTAGGTACCGCCTGGCGACGCTCATCGGTCTCGCCGAACTGGTGCTGGCTTCCTGGGTCGGGGCCGCCGGGCTGTCGGTGACAACGCCTGAGGTCTACACCCTTCCCGCCGCGGTCGGTTTGCTGCTCGCCGCGGGCGGAAGGCTAGTGACCGGCTCGTCCTGGTCGGCTTGGGGTGCACCGCTGCTGGTCAGCTTGGTTCCGTCCACTCTGGTCACGCTGGATCACCCGGATGCCCTGCGTCTTGTGCTGTTGGTTGCGGCGGCGACCGCGTGCGCAGTTGCCGGGACGCTCACCCACCGGCAGGCCCCGTTCGTCATCGGCCTGGGCGTTCTGACTGCCCTGGCAGTGACGCAGCTGGGCCCGTACGCGACGCTGCTTCCGCGTTGGTTGTCGCTCGGCGCTGCCGGCGTCCTCCTGCTTGTCCTGGGCGCCAGCTACGAGCGCCGACTGACCCAGGCCCGGGAAGCTGTCGCGTGGGTGAGCGCGCTGCGCTGACGGGGCAGTCAGGTACCGATCAGATTCGGAAGCCCAGGGCCCGCAACTGCTCGCGGCCGTCGTCGGTGATCTTCTCAGGACCCCATGGCGGCATCCAGACCCAGTTGATCACCACATCGTTGACCAGTCCCGGGCCTGGCCCTCCGGTGAGTGCCTGCCGGGTCTGATCCATGATCACGTCGGTCAGCGGGCAGGCCGCCGAGGTGAGTGTCATGTCCAGCGTGGCTATGTTGCCCTGGTCCACGGTGATGCCGTAGACCAGTCCGAGGTCGACCACGTTGATGCCGAGTTCGGGATCGACGACATCACGCATCGCTTCCTCGACATCATCGACGGCGGCCACCTCCGCACTGCCTGGTGCGCTCTGATTGCTCGGGGCGGGCCGGGTGCTCTGTTCGGTCATGCGTTCTCCTTGCTCGGCGTCGGCGAGGACGACTGCTCGTGTGCGGCGAGTGCCTGGGCGGTCGCGTCCTTGAGCGCCATCCAGCTCATCAGTGCGCACTTGATCCGGGACGGATACTTGGAGACGCCGGCGAAGGCAACTGCGTCCTCCAAGGAATCCTCCAGCTTCTCGGCGACGGTCGGGTCGCCCTTGCTCTGCATCAACGTACGGAAGTCGTCGCCGGTGGCCAGCGCCTGCGCAATGTTCTTGCCGTCCACCAGTTCGTAGAGCACCGAGGCTGCGGCCTGACTGATCGAACAGCCCATCCCCTCGTACGACACGTCCTCGATCTCGTTGCCGGACAGCCGAACCCGCAGCGTGATCTCGTCCCCGCAGGTCGGGTTCACGTGGTGGACCTCTACGTCGAAAGGCTCCCGCAGGCCGCGGCCCTTGGGTCGCCGGTAGTGGTCCAGGATGATCTCCTGATACATGGATTCCAGCTGCATCAGGCGCCCGCCACCGTGATACCGGCGCTCTCGGTTGCTTCCGGCACTCCGAAGAACCGCTGCACTTCACGCACGCCGTCGAACAGCGCTTGCACGTCCTCGGCCCCGTTGTAGATGTAGAAGGTCGCCCGGGTGGTAGCCGGGACACCGAAGCGGCGTACGACCGGCCAGGCGCAGTGGTGCCCGACGCGTACGGCGATGCCGAGGTCGTCGAGCACCTGACCCACGTCGTGCGGGTGGATGCCCTCGACGGTGAACGACACCGCTCCCCCACGCTCCACGCTGTCCGGCGGACCGACGATCCGGACACCAGGAATCTGTTGCAGCCCGACGAGGGCTAGCTCGGTCAGCGCGTGTTCGTGGTCGGCGACCCGGTCCATGCCGAGCTCGGTGAGGTAGTCGCACGCGGCTGCCAGCCCGATGGCCTGGGCAGCCATCGGCACACCCGCCTCGAAACGCTGCGGCGGCGGGGCGAAGGTGGCCCGGTCGATGTGCACGACCTCGATCATCGAGCCGCCGGTGAGGAACGGCGGTAGCACCTCGAGCAGCTCGTACCGTCCCCAGAAGACCCCGATCCCGGTGGGGCCCAGCATCTTGTGCCCGGAGAAGACCAGGAAGTCCACATCGAGGGCGACGACGTCGACAGCCGTGTGCGGCACCGACTGGGCCGCATCCAGCATGACCAGTGCGCCGACCTCGTGCGCGCGGACAGCGATCTCCCTGATCGGGTTGACCGTGCCCAGGATGTTGGATTGGTGCACCAGGGCGACGAGCTTCGTGCGCTCGTTGATCACGTCATCGAGTGACTCCAGGTCGAGGCGCCCTTCGTCAGTCAGGGTCAGCCAGCGCAGGGTGGCTCCGGTACGGATACACAGCTGCTGCCACGGGATCAGGTTGGCGTGGTGCTCCATCTCGGTGACGACGATCTCATCGCCTGGACCGACAACGAACCGGGCAGCGTCCGGCCCGCCGGTAGCGGCGTTGCTCATTGCGTAGGCCAGCAGGTTGATGCCCTCGGTGGAGTTCTTGGTGAACACCACCTCGTTCTCGGCTGCGCCGATGAAGGTGGCGACCGTACGACGGGCCGCCTCGTACAGGTCGGTGGCTTCCTCGGCCAGCTGGTGCG
>JACCUM010000487.1 GCA_013811805.1 Geodermatophilaceae bacterium
TCGACCGCTACACCAACGCCTTCCTCAAGATCCACTTCGACATCCCGCAGGGCCGCGAGGACGAGTTCGCTCGTAAGGTGCTGATCAAGCATCTGCAGGAGGGCAACTCCTACGGCATCTGGCTCAAACACAAACACGCCAAGTTCGCCCAACCCGAGCTCGGCTCGTGGCTGGCCGGTTCGCAGACGGTCGGCGAGAACTGGAAGCCATCCCAGCTCGAGGACTGGCAACCGCCTCTGCACTGACCCGAACATCCCGGTCCCGCATCCATCCCCGGCTCGGAGGCAGCGATGCCAGACCTCTCGCGTTCGTCCACCGTCGGCCTTGCAGGAGCGGCCTGAGGATCCCGGCATGCAGCGCTCCATAAGTTGGCCGGGGGCCTTCTCGATCGCCAGCGGGGTACCGGCTCTGATGCTGTTCTCCATCGGGTCCATCTTTCGAATGCGTCCGAACGAGGGCAGCGCCGTGTACCAGGACTTGCGCCGCTAAGGTAGGCGACCTCCAGGGCTGGCTTCATCGACGCGGCACTCGAGTCTTCGTCATGACGGCAGGCCACGGATCATGCCAACCAGCGCTTCGGTGGCATCGGCCAGCCGGAACGCAGCGTCGCGGGGTGCTCGGCCGCAGGCGACGTCGTTCGCCGCCTCGGCTGCGATGTCGGTCAGCCGTTCATAGGCCGAAACGCCCTCCCGAAGGCGCAGGACGAGGCGTGCGAGAGCATCGCCGGGGTCCTTTCCGGCTCCGGGCACTTGCTCGGCCGCGGTGATCCGCAGGGCGTGGGCGCGCAATGCTCGGGCAGCCGTGGCGGCTCGAACCCAGGTGTCGGCGGCGACCGGGTCCGGTAGTGCGGCTATGTGATCGGCCAACCCGCGCTCGCGAGCGGCCAGCCGGGCCAGCGGGGCGAAGGCGACGGAGGCTTCCGGCGGGAGTTCGGTGGCCGGGATCGTCGGCGCGACGTGCGTGCCCAGGTTGATCCGGTAGGCCCGGAACCCGGCGTCGATCGCGGCGGCCGCGAGTAGCAGCGCGGCCAGACCAGCCACGACCTCCGACGGCTCCACACCGGTGCGGTCACCGACCTCGACGGTGAGCGCGACCAGCCCGATCCCCCCGAGCAGCCGATAGGCAAAGCCACGCAGAGCGAGTCTGCGCCTGCGCGCGAGCCGATCCTCTGCCGAGTCGTGTGCGATGGCGACCCCGGTGGTGCCCGGTTCGGAGGTCGGCCCTGGGCGGCAGATCAGGCCGGTTCGGGTCGGCGCTGTCCCTGTGCCGGATCGCTCACCGCGCTGGAGACGGGTGGGGCGTCGAGAGCGGGATCGGTGGACGCTGCCTCGACCGCGGCCGGCGGACCCTGATCAGCCCGTTGGCTCTGTGCCTTGTCCGCGCCGCTGTCCATGCTGGCCCGGATCTGCTCCAGCCGGGTGGCAGCCGACACGTCCAGGGTCGCCTTCTGCACTTCGAGCATCCGTCCTTCGACCGAGTTCTGGGCCAGCTCCTGCTGACCGAGGGCGTGGGCGTACCGCGCCTCGATCTTCTCCCGTACCTCGCTCAGGGTGGGGGTAGAGCCTGGAGCCGACAGTTCGCTCATCGACCGCAAGGAGGCCGACACCTGCTCCTGCATGCGGGCCTGCTCCAGCTGGCTGAGCAGTTTCGAGCGCTCCGCCAGCGTCTGTTGCAGGCGCATCCGGCTCTGGTCCACCGCGCCCTTGGCCTGTTCAGCGGCCTGCAGGGCCTCGTCGTGGGAACGTTTGAGATCCTCGACCGACTGCTCGGCCGAGACCAGCTGAGTCGCGAAGGCCGCGGCGGCGCTCTCGAAGTCGGTGGCCTTCTGCGCGTCCCCCTTCGCCCTGGTCTGATCGGCCAGCACCAGTGCCTGACGGGCCGAGCTCTGGAGCTTCTCGACCTCGCTGAGCTGACGGGTCAGGCGCATCTCGAGCTGCCGCTGGTTGCCGAGGACGGCGGCCGCCTGGTTGGCCAAGGATTGGTGCCGGTGCTGTTCGGCCTCGATGGCCTGCTGGATCTGGATCTTGGGATCGGCCCTCTCCTCGACCTTGGCACCGAAGGCGGCCATGAAGTACTTCCAGGCCTTCACGAACGGGTTGGCCATGC
>JACCUM010000517.1 GCA_013811805.1 Geodermatophilaceae bacterium
CCGCGTTGATGTCGCAGCACAACAGCGAACCGTCCTCAGGCAGGGCTCTGGCCACGGCAAGGGCCGAGAGGCCGGTGAACGTCCCGATCTCGATCGCCCGGCGCGCACCGACCGATCGGGCGAGCAGCGTCATGAAGGCCGCCTGATCGGACCCGATCTGCATGTTGACCTCGGGCATTGCTGCGGTCTCGGCGATCAGCGCCGCCATCACCTCGTCCGGCGGTTCGGTGTGTGCCACGACGTAGTCCGACAGTGCGGAACTGATCAGCGAGGACCTCGGTGTCATAGCGTCTGATCATGGCCCACGCAGACGACCTTCCGCACGAGCTGTCGGAATACCTGCGCAAGGACCCGCTGGCTGCCCATCTCGGCATCGAGATCCTGGAGATCAGGCCCGGGTACGCGCGGGCCCGCATGACTGTCCGCGAAGAGACGCTCAACGCTCATGGGGTCGCGCATGGCGGTGCCACGATGTCGTTGGCCGACACCGCATTCGCGGCCGCAGCCAACAGCCACGGGAAGCAATCGCTTGCGGTGGATCTGCATACCGAGTTCCTGTCGGCCGGCGCTCTGGGTGAGGTGCTCCTGTCCGAGGCCGAGGAGCTGAGCCTTACCCGGCGGATGGCGGTCTACCGGGTCAGCGTGCTCGCCGAGTCCGACGGTCGGCGCGTGGCCGAAGTCCTGGCCAGGGTCTATCGGCGAGACGATCCACTCCCATGAGCGGGGGCCGGATCGTCGTGGTCGGCTCCGTCGACGTCCGACACGTCGCCGGCCACGGAACGCAGCGGTGACCCGGATCGCGGTGGTCGGTCTCGGCCTGATCGGGGGATCCCTCGCGCTGGCGGCTCGGCGGGCCGGGCATGGCGTCCTGGCCTGGGACGCCGATGCTCGGACTCGCGACGAGGCTGCGGGACGGGGGCTGACCATCTCGACGGACCTGTCGTCGGCTGAACTGATCGTCCTCGCTGCACCCATCCCCGCGCTGACCGACGGTCTGCAAGCTCTGCTGGCCAGCGTGCAGCTGCCGGACAGCGCGACGATCACCGACGTCGGTTCGGTCAAGCAACCGGTGGTCGCCGCCATGCGAGCCACCGGGCTGAATGAGCGCTTCATCGGCGGACACCCGATGGCGGGCACCGAACGCTCCGGCTTCCCGGCCGCCACTGCGGACCTGTTCACCGGCGCGCGATGGGCGCTGTGCCTGCACGAGGACAGCAGCGACAGCCAGCTAGGCCGCTGGCTGGAGGTTGCGGCGGTGCTGACCGGCCTCGGCGTCGACGTGCTTGCGCTGACCCCCGCCGAGCACGACACCGCGTTGGCCATGGTCAGCGGGGTGCCACACCTGCTGGCGCTGGCTCTGGCGGCATCGACGCAGCACTACGGTCCGCTGGCCAGGGCGCTGGCGGCGGGTAGCTTCACCGATCTGACGAGGGTGGCCGGAACTGATCCGACGCTGCTGCGCTCGGTCACCCTGCGCAACGAGCCCGCCGTACGGGCGGCTCTCCGGCTCGTCGTCGAACAGCTCGACCGACCGTGGGAGGAGCTCATCGAAGCCGGGCGCGCCGCCCGAGAGTTCTTGTCCAGCACTGTCATCGCCGATCGGTTGGCTAGTGCTGAAGTGTCCGTCCTTGGCGCCGGACACCTTCTCGAGCTCTGTCGGGGCGGCGCGGTGATCGAGACAGTGGACCTCGACGCCGGCCTGATCGGGTATCGGAGCCCGGCGGCACCGTAGCGGCTCGACGCAGACCTTTGCTCCTCGGTGGTCATGCCCCACCAAGAACTTCGGCCTGCGCGGACTAGAGGTTGCCGCGGGTCTCCTGTTCGCGCTCGATGGCCTCGAACAGCGCCCTGAAGTTGCCCTTGCCGAAGCCGAGCGAGCCGTGCCGCTCGATCAACTCGAAGAAGACCGTGGGCCGGTCACCGATCGGCTTGGTGAAGATCTGCAGCAGGTAGCCGTCCTCGTCGCGGTCGACCAGGATGCCTCGCTTCTGGAGTTCCTCGACCGGCACCCGTACCTTGCCGATCCGCTCCCGTAGTTCGGGGTCCTCGTAATACGAGTCCGGAGTCGCCAGGAACTCCACGCCCTCGGCCCGCATGGCGTCGACCGTACGGAGGATGTCGTTGGTGGCCAACGCAAGATGCTGGGCACCGGGGCCGCCGTAGAACTCCAAGAACTCGTCGATCTGGGACTTCTTCTTGGCGATCGCCGGCTCGTTGAGCGGGAACTTGACCCGGTGGTTGCCGTTGGCCACGACCTTGGACATCAGCGCCGAGT
>JACCUM010000012.1 GCA_013811805.1 Geodermatophilaceae bacterium
GAGTTCACTGCGCAGACAGATCGAGCCTACCCCGAAGCCCTTACCGGACAAGGGATGGCCAGCAGCCCGATCTTCATCGGCGCGCAGTCCGTTCTCACCCAGAACGGCCAGGCGCCGACCGCGCAGAACACCCGATTCGTACGGCCGTTCTACCGCCCCGGTGCGGTGGATCAGATCACCGTGCTGGAGTCCGGATCCGGAAACGGGATCTACGTGCCGTCCTTCGTGGCCGAGCGCGATCAGATCGCCGTCGGCGACAATCTGGAGATCGACGGCGCGAACGCCCCCGTGGTCGGGATCTATCAGAACCTCTACGACGAGCCGGTACGGGAGTTCTGGTGCTCGTACTCAGCGCTTTTCAACAACGAGACCAGCGCCAACACCCCGCCGGCCGACGTTGTCATCGCCACGGACGAGGCGACCTTCTATGCCCTGGCCATCGCCCACGACAACGTCAACACAGCCCGGGACGGGTTCGGGGCCTTCGACGAGACCTCAGTCCGGATGTGGGAGGTGCCAGTCGACCCGGACACGGTCACCAGCACCTCGGCGGCCGGGAACGTGGCCAGACAGGACACCGCCTTTCGTTCGGCAAGGAGCATCCCCGGTGATCCCGCCCGACCGGGCGATTTCCGTGAGGACAGCTTCCAGAGCGAAGAACTCGGCCGGCTGCTGGATCGCTCCCAGCGCCTGGAGAACGGGCTGCGCGGGCCGGTCATCCCGACCGCGGTGGCCGGCACGATCCTGGCGATGCTGCTGGTGATGGCCGCGGGCAGCTATTGGGCTGACCGGCGGCTGCGCGAAGTCCGGCTGCTGTCCTCGCGCGGAGTGGGTCCCGGGGCGCTCGCGGTCAAGGCAGCACTCGAACTGGTCATCCCGGCAGCGCTGGGGACCGTGGCCGGCTACTACCTCGCACGGGGTCTGATCGCCCTTGCCGGCCCGGCCGACGATCTCGATCCGGACGCACTGCGCAGCGCCATCCTGACCACGATCGCGGGGTTCGTGATCGGTCTCGTTCTGCTGTCGGCCGTGGCCGGGATCCGCTCCCGGAACTTCACCGAGAAGCCGATCGGAGCCAAGCGGTCCCGGCTCGGCCTGGTTCCGTACGAGCTGATCCTGCTCGGGGTGGCCGGCTACCTCTGGTGGCAGCTGCAGAGCCAGGAGGCCGTGGTCTTCGACGGCACCGTCGCACAGGTCAATGGCCTGCTGGTCTCCTTCCCGCTGCTGTTCCTGGCCGGTGCTGCGGTGCTCGTCGTCCGGCTGATCATGCTGGTCCTACCGGCGTTGCGGCGGCGGGCTCACGGCTGGTCACCCGCCGCCTTTGTCGCGGTCAACCAACTCACCGCGAATCGGGTCGTCAGCGCCAGCCTGCTGGCCGCCCTGTGCCTGCCGATCGCCGTGCTGACCTACTCCGCGACCCTGACCGCCTCCAGCCAGCGAACAGTCGACAGCAAGGCGCTGACGGCCGTCGGCGCGGAGCGCGCGGTGACCAGCTTCGGAAGTCTGGAGGCAACGCCTGCCTTGGACACCGCCGGGACGCTGGTGGCGCGGTATCAGGATGCCTTCGTCGACGGCGCCGAGGCGACGGCGCTGGGCGTCGATCCGGACGACTTCGCCAGCGAGGCCTACTGGGAGGACAGCTTCGCCGGGCAGGACCTCGTGGAGATGCTGGCCCTGCTGGTCGACGCCGACCGGGGTGGTGACCGGATTCCGGTGATCGCCGCCGGCGGCATACCGCTGGGCCCGATCCGGCTGGATCTCGGCGGCAACAACCTGGCGTTGACCCTGCAAGCCGAGGTCGTCGCGGTGGCCGACGTGCTCCCCGGGCGGCGCACGGCCGAGCCGTTGCTCCTGCTCGATGACCGGCTGGTCGGCGCCGGGGTGCCGCAGTCGGCCAACCTGCGGTACGAGATCTGGACCAACGGCGATCCAGAACCCGCCGCCGCCGCGATCCGTGAGCAGGACGCTCGACTGTTCCGGGTGTTCACCACCACCGAGGTCTTCGAGCTGACCAACTTCCTGGGCGTCTCCTGGACCTTCGGCTACCTGCAGGCGCTGGCCGCATTCGTGGGGGTGATCGCGATCGGTGGCCTGCTGCTCTATCTCGAGACTCGGCAGCGCAAGCGCACGGCCTCCTATGCGATGGCCCGCCGGATGGGCCTGTCCCGGTGGACGCACTTCCGGTCGTTGCTGGCTGAGTTGGGCAGCGTCCTGGTCGTGGCCGGAATCGTCGGCGTGGGCCTGGCGGCCGCGGCCTGCGCCATGGCCTACCGACGGCTGGATGTGGACCCGATCCGCGAGCCCAGTCCGCTGCTGGCCATCCCCTGGATCACCCTGGCAGCCATCGCCGTGGCCGCGATCGTGGTGGCGTTCCTGACCGCTGTGTACGCCCAGCGTCGATCGGATCGGGCCAACCCTGCGGAGGTGCTACGCCTTGGCGGATAACCGGCCATCGGACTCGTCCTGGGAATTCCACTGGGGCGATTCGTCTTTCGACGACGCTGCTGACGGTGCCAGGGACCGTACCGTCCGCGAGGCAGCCAGCATCCTGCTCGCCGATCCGGCTCGTACGGCGGCTGCGTCGGTCGTCGGGGTCGGCAAGGTCTACCGCACCGCCACCGAAGAGGTGCATGCGCTCGTCGACGTGTCCAAGAACTTCCCGCGCGGCCGGATCACCGCCATCGCCGGACCTTCCGGCTCGGGCAAGTCATCGTTGCTGAGACTCCTGGCCTGCGTCGACCGGCCGACCTCGGGCTCGGTGCTGGTCGAGGGCCGCGACGTCGCCTCGTTGCGGATCCGGCAGCGGCGAGCCCTACGGCGCTCCTCGGTGTCGTACATGTTCCAGAACCCGATCGACAATCTGCTGGACTACCTGCCGGCCCGCGAACAGGTGAAGCTGGCCTCCCGGTTGCGGGGCATCCGGACCGCTACGGACGAGATCGAACGACTGCTAGTGGTCCTCGGACTCGACCACCGGTTGCGTCACACGCCGCACCAACTCTCCGGTGGAGAGCAGCAGCGGTTGGCCGTGGCCTGCGCGGTGATCGGACACCCGGCCATCGTGATCGCCGACGAACCAACCGCCGAACTGGACTCTGCCGCGGCCGATCGGGTCCTGGAGGCGTTCCGGGATCTGCGCGCCGAAGGCGTGGCGTTCGTGATCTCCTCACACGACCCCCGCGTGGTCGAGATCGCAGACCACCTGCTGCGCCTGGACCACGGCCGGGTGGAGGAAAGCACATGAACCGAGATCGACGATGAGCCGGCATGGCGCGCTGATCACCGCGACGGGGCTGGTCAAGTCCTTCCGGCGCGGCGCCGAAACCGTCCATGCCCTTCGCGGCGTGGACCTGTCGATCAACCGGGGACAGGTCGTCGCGCTGATCGGCCCGTCCGGGTCCGGTAAGAGCACGCTGCTCAACGTCCTGTGCGGCTGGGAACAGGTCGAGGCCGGCGAACTCATCCTCGACGAGACGCTCGGAGCCAGCGAACCCGAGGACCTGCCGTGGGGCCGGGTCGCGCTCGTACCGCAGGCCCTCGGCTTGCTCGAGGAACTCACCATCCTGGACAACGTGCTGATGCCGGCCCGACTGTCCGGCGGCGTGCAACCGATGATCGAACCGGCGGCCGGCCTGATGGCCGAGTTCGGAATCGACCATCTGGCCGCCCGGTATCCCGATCAGGTCTCCCTCGGAGAACAGCAGCGTACGGCGGTGGCCCGCGCGCTACTCCTGAAGCCCATGGTGGTCCTGGCCGACGAACCCTCCGCGCACCAGGACGCCGGCTGGTCCGATGTCCTGTTCGCGGCGTTCACCCGGCTGGCAGCCCAAGGTTGCGCCTGCCTGATCGCCACCCACAATCCCGTGGTGTGGGAACGCGCCACCACGGTGTTCGCCATGCGCGACGGCGAGCTGTCCACCCACAACACCCGGCCGGCCCCGGCTGCGCATTGACGCGCCCGGGCCCGGGTACGGGCCAGGTCCGGCCGCCCTGTTGACCGGCGTCGGCGACTGGCGCGCGTTCGCGTCCTAGTTCGGGCCCTGCCCGCGTAGCCAGTAACCGTCCCGGCCCTCCTGGCCGGACTGGCCAGATGACTGTCCGGACGCCGAGCCGGCGCCCGCGGAGGTGTGCTGCAAGGACCGATTGAACTCCTGCTCGAAGTTCAACTCGTCCTCGGTGGGCGAGAGTCCGATGATCACTAGCATGATGACCGCCAGCAGGCTGATACCCACGACGAGCGGCAGCAGGAAGTCAAAGGCGCTGGCGCCGGCAGGAACCGCGGAGTCCGGATCGCCACGCACCTCCATGGCGGCCATCCCGGTGTAGTGCATGCCGCTGATCGCCACGCCCATGACCAGGGCGGCCGCGGCGGTGATCAGTTGGCCCTTAACCCGCAGGGTGAACCAGAGAGCCACGGTCGCCGCCACGACCGCGATCAGCACCGAGGCGGCGACCAGGAGGGCGTCGTAGTCGACGTGTCCGGCCATCGCCATTGCGGCCATCCCCATGTAGTGCATGCTGGCCACCCCGAGGCCGGTGATGACGCCGCCTGCGATCAGCGCGCTACGCCGACTCCCGCCGAACCCGACGATAAAGAGCCCGACGCCGACGACGACGATCGCGATCAGCATGCTCAGCAGCGTCAGACCGACCTCGTATTTGATCTCGATGCCTTCGACGCGGAACCCGAGCATCGCGATGAAGTGCATCACCCAGATCCCGGTGCCGCCGATGGACACCGCCGCCAGCAACAGCCACCGGGCTCTGGATTGCCCACTGGTGCCTCGCGCTCTGGCGGTGCACTGAAGGCCGAGCAACGAGCCAGCGCTGGACATCGCGTAGGCGAGCAACGGCGTCAGGAGGCCGAAGGCAAAGTGATCAATAGCGGACATGCAGCGAGAACCCTTACTCAGAGCTACGGGAACGGGACGGCTAAGCCTAAAGCCTGAGCCGGCGCCGATCGAGGCGGCCCGGGCGCCAATTCCTACGGCATGTGTGCCGGTGACTCCAGATGGTGATGAAGGACCGGCCCTGGCCGGGGCCTCGGAGCTAGCTGGAACTCCGACTCAGGGAGTCGATCGCGCCTGCGTCTCGAGTCTGAGATTGAGCCGAGGAAACACATATGCGTGCACACGAAGGCCACGTTGACGAATACCGAGAAACCCGAGGAAAACGGCGGCCACGGCGACGATGGCGCCTCCGGCGATCAGTGCCACGGGTGCACCGAGGTTCTCCCCCATCCAGCCCACGACCGGCGCGCCCACTGGCGTACCTCCCATGAAAGCCATGAAGTACAGCGCCATCACGCGGCCCCGCATCGTCGGGTCGATACCCAGCTGTACGAACGAGTTCGCCGCGACCATGAACGTGAGGGCGGCGGCTCCGGTCGGCACCAGTACGACGGCAAAAGCCAAGTAGACCGGCATCAGCCCCGAGGCCACCTCGAACAGCCCGAAAACCAGCGCAGCGAGATAGAGCGTGCGCTGCCGGGGGCGCCCGACCCGGCGGGTCGACAGCAGGGCGCCAGTCAGCGACCCGACGGCGAAGGCCGTGGACAGCAACCCGAAGGCCTCGGCTCCCTGGCCGAAGACATCGGTCACCATCAGCGCCATCGTGATCTGGAAGTTCAGGCCGAACGTGCCCACGACGAACACCAGGACCATGGCTGCCTTGATGTCGGAGTGGCGGTTCACGTACGTCAGCGCCGCCCGCAGTTGCCCACGTCCACGAGGGACCTCGGGTGAGGGAGACAGGTCCGCCGTACGCATGAACCGCAGGGCCAGGATCGTCACCACGTACGTTCCGGCGTTGAGCAGGAACACCGGCCCGGTGTCGTCGCCGGCGACCGCGATCATGAGCCCGGCGATGGCGGGGCCGATGAGCCGAGCTGCATTGAAGATCGCGGAGTTCAGGCTGACCGCGTTTGCCAGGTTGTCCGTGCCGACGATCTCGGAGACAAAGGACTGCCGGATCGGCATGTCCATCGCCGCGGCCACCCCGAGTGCCCCGGCGATCACGAAGACATGCCAGAGCGCAACCCGGTCGGTCACCACGAGCAGACCCAGTACCAGCGCCGCCAGGCCCATGGTCGCCTGGGTGAGCATCATCAAACGGCGCTTGTCATAGCGGTCGGCAAGCATGCCGCCGTACAGACTCAGCACCAGGATCGGTGCGAACTGCAGTGCGGTCACGACCCCCAACGCCAAGCCGCTGTCCGACAGTTGCAGGACCAGCCAGTCCTGGGCGATGCGCTGCATCCAGGTGCCGGTGTTGTTGACCAGGTTGGCGCCGGCGTACAGCCGGAAGTTCCTCACCCGCAGCGAACGGAAGGCTCCGGTGGCTGGCGCCGGCGCCGCAGCCGGCGAGGGCGAGACCTTCGTCGCGGTCAAGGCTCCAGCAACCTCTCGATGATGGCGCTGGCCCGGCGCAGTTCGTCTCGTTCGGCCGGGGAAAGTTCGTTCAGTCGCTGCGCGAGCCAGGCCTCCCGCATCCGGATCTCGTCATCGAGCAGATTGATGGCCCGGTCGGTGACGTGCACGATCAGCTGCCGGCCGTCGGTCGCGTGCCTGGTCTTGACGACCAGGCCGGCTCCCTCGAGGGTGGCCAGCACGCGGGTCATCGACGGCGGCTGCACGCGTTCACAGGCGGCCAGTTCACCCGGGGTCAGCGGGCCCTTGGCGCGCAGGGTGGACAACGCGGCAAGTTGGGTGAGGGTGAGCGAGGTGTCGGCCCGCTGACTGCGCAACCGGCGGGACAGCCGCATCACAGCCAGGCGTAGGTCATGCGCCAGGGCAGCAGTATCGAGTGTGGTTCGTCCCATTACGATCGTTAGCTTACCTTACGATCGAACGGCACCGCCGTGGATACACCTGACCTCGCGGCTAGCCGATGAGTTGCTGAATCGGCTCGATGAAGAAGTAGATCGCGAACAGAATGGCCGAGATCCACATCAGCGGGTGGATGTCCTTGCTCCGGCCCTTGGCCAAGCGCAGCACGACGAAGCTGATGAAGCCGGCCCCGATGCCGTTGGTGATCGAGAAAGTGAACGGCATCAACGCCATCGTCAAGAAGGCCGGGATGACCAGCGACAGGTCGTCGAACTCGAGGTTGCGGATCTGGCTGACCAGCAGTGCGCCGACAACGATCAGCGCCGGGGTGGCCGCTTCCGAGGGGACGATGCTGACCAGGGGGGACAGGAACATCGCCACCAGGAACAGGCCCCCGGTGACCACACTGGCCAGGCCCGTACGCGCACCGTCCGCGACCCCGGAGGCGGACTCGATGTAGGTCGTGTTCGAGGAGACGCTGGCCGCGCCGCCGGCAGCCGCAGCAACCGAGTCCACGAACAGGACGCGGGTCGCCCCGGGCAGGTTTCCATTCTTGTCCAGCAGCTTGCCCTCGGCGCCGACGGCGACCGCCGTTCCCATGGTGTCGAAGAAGTCGGCCAGCATCAGGGTGAACACGATGAGCAGGGCAGCAAGCAACCCGATCCGCTCGAATCCGCCGAACAGCGAGAAATTGCCGACGATGGATAGGTCCGGTGTGGCGACCAGACTGTCGGGCAGGGCCGGAACGGTGAGCTGCCAGCCGTTGGGGTTGACCCCGTCAGGGCTGAAAGCCGGCCCGACCTTGGCGATCGCCTCGACGATGATCGCCAGGATCGTGGTGACGACGATGCCGATCAGGATTCCGCCGCGGACCTTTCGGACCACCAACACGGACATGATCAGGACGCCGACTGAGAAGACCAGTACCGGCCAGCCATCGAGGTTGAAGCCGTTGCCCAACTGGACCGGCACCACGGTGTTGGCAGCATCCGGGACGCGCTTGACGAACCCGGCATCGACCAACCCGATCAGCGTCAGGAACAGCCCGATGCCGACACTGATCGCAATCTTGAGCTGTTGCGGAATGGCGAAGAAGATCGCGGTACGGAGACCGGTGACCACCAGGATCGCGATCAGGAGGCCCTCCAAGACGACCAGACCCATGATCTCGGGCCAGGACAGCTGGGTGGCGGCGAGTACGGCGACCAGTGCGTTCAGTCCCAGACCGGTGGCCAGCGCGAACGGATAGCGACCGATGATCCCCATCAGGATCGTGACGACGGCGGCGACCAGGGCCGTCGTTGCCGCGACAGCGGCAAAGGGCAACGTGGTGCCGTCCACGTCGGCGCCGCTGAGGATGATCGGGTTCAGGACGAGGATGTAGGCCATCGTGAAAAAGGTGACAAAGCCGCCACGGACCTCGCGACCGTAGGTCGAACGCCGCTGGCTCACCTCGAAGTACGCGTCCAACCCGCTCTTGGGCTTGATCGCCGGACCGGTGTTGACCCGCGGACCGGTCCTGGTGCTCACCGGCGCTTGTTCAGAGACCGCAGTCGCGCCGCGTGGGATACGCACTCGCGGCAAGCGACGTCGTGGGGCGACCGCGGCGACCCCGGTGTCTATGTCGGTGTCGGGATCGCTCTCGGTCCGATCTTCTCGGACCGCATCATCCTCGGCTTCGACATCGTCGTCGTCGTCGAGGTCGAGGTCGTCGTCGTCGTCCAGGTCGTCGTCGTCGTCATCCAGGTCCAGGTCGTCGTCGTCATCCAGGTCGTCCTGGTCCAGCGCGTCGACGTCATCGGTGTCGGGATCATCGACGTCACGGGTGTCCGGCCCAACGGTGTCGTTGGCGGCCGGTTCGGATCCGGCATCAGGCGCGCCCGGCGCCGCGGCTGACGACTCGCTCACCGCATCCTTTCGGCGAGGCCGACCGGACGGCGGAGTGGAGGCTGCAATGTGGCGAACGGACAACGGGGACCTCGACATGAGTAACGACGGCAGAGAGCATGACTGCCGCGGCGGGATGGTGGCTGAGCAGCGAGCATCGTGGCACACCACAGCCGCGTCAAGAGCAACCGCACGGCACCTAGGGTGGCGCCTGTGAGTCCTGCGCTGCGCCCCGCGCCCTCGCCTCGGGAGATCAACACCGTACGGGTTGCGCTGGCCGGCACCACGCTGTCCTTGGTCGGCTTCCTGGTGCTGTTGTTCTTCATTCCGGACCTGCGCCGGGCCGACGCGATGATCTGGCTGTGGTCCTTCTTGTCCGCGTTCCTGGTCGGCCTCTGGGGTTTGGGAATCGCTGTCTGGCAAGGCAAAGCGCGTCTGCCTGACGAACGCAAGGACCGGTGAGCCGCGGAGCACAGTGGACAGTCCTATATGGACACCAACCCCACGCCAGAGATGAGAGTGCTCTCACTTTCAACTCATGGTCCTGTCATGTCTGCCAGACAAAGTAGTTCTCACCAGCCGGACAGAGGGTCCGGCGAGAAGGAAGGAAACGCAGACATGGCTCGCTCAGGAATCTTCGCCGCTGTCGCCCCCGCGTCCACCAGTACCTCGGACCTGACCACGCGCTCCCGTCGTCGTCGGCGTCGGAACCGGTCGCGTTCGCGCACCCGCGGCTGATCCAGCAGCATGCAAAAGCCGAAAGGCCCCCGTAGCCTCAGGCTGGCCGCCCGTAACTCGGGCCAGACTGCTCGACGGGGGCCTTTCGGTGTCCGGCCACTGGCCGCATTGCGACGCGCACTGGCCCCGCTCAGCGAGAAGGCCGGACTCGTCGCGGCCGCCCCCCCGGTCCCGATCCGGGAGATCATCCGTCGCTTCTGGCCCGATCTTCGAGCCGATCGTTGGCTTCTGCTCCTCGGCCTGGCTGCTGTAGCCGCGCTGCCGGCCATCATGACCATCGAGGTCTGGCTGTTCCAGATCCTGGTCGACAGCGTGCTGGTGCCCCAGGTGCTCGGGCCGCTGGGTTGGCTGGCCCTGGCCTATCTCGTGTTGA
>JACCUM010000033.1 GCA_013811805.1 Geodermatophilaceae bacterium
TCGCGTGGGTGAGCTGGAACTGCCAGGCGCGCAGCGTACGGAACACCTCATCGGCACCGGTCATGTCCGGCGTCGCCGCCTCGATCACCGCACCGGTTTCCTCGAACGCGGTCACCGCGGCGGTCAGTACGTCGAGGATCTCCGACTCCACCGTGAACTGACCCCCGAGATCGGGAGACCAGGCCAGCTTGAGCCCGGTCAGGTCGCGCTCGAGGTCGATGTCAAAGGCAGCCCCGGGGGTCTGCAGAGCGATCGGGGAGCGGGGATCCGGGCCGGCGATCACCGAGAGCATCAGCGCGGCGTCGGCGACCGTACGAGCCATCGGTCCCTGGACGCCCATCGTCGCCCAGCCGGCCGATGTGGGGTAGGTCGGAACCCGGCCCGGCGACGGGCGCAGGCCTACGACGTTGTTCCACGCGGCGGGGTTGCGCAGCGAGCCGCCCATGTCGCTGCCGTCGGCCAACGGCTGGAAGCCGCAGGCCAGCGCCACGGCAGCGCCACCACTGGACCCACCGGCCGATCGAGTCGGGTCGTAGGCATTGCCGGTCGCCCCGAAGAGGGGGTTGAAGGTCTGCGATCCGGCTGCGAACTCGGGAACGTTCGTCTTTCCGGTCGTCACCACCCCGGCGTCGTGCAGCCGCTCGATGATCAACTCGTCAGCCTCGGGTACGAACTCCGCGTGCACCGGAGAGCCGAACGTGGTCAGGAGGCCACCGGTCAGATGGGTGTCCTTGTGGGCCATCGGCAGGCCATGCAGCGCGCCGATCTCGCGGCCCTCGACCAGTTGGCGATCGGCCTCGTCAGCTGCGTCCAGAGCTCGGTCGGCGTCCAGGCTCACGATCGCATTGACCGCTGGATTGAACCGTTCAATCTGGTCGAGATGGGCCTGCAGCACTTGCCGGGCGGTCAATTCGCGGGAGCGAATGGCCGCGGCCAGTTCCCGGGCAGTACGGAAAACCAACTCGTCGGTCACCGGGCCGAGACTGCCACGAACCCCGGCCGGGCGGCGAGTTCGGCCGGTTGTGGAGCGAACCGCCGTTATCGCGTGTCGCTCAGCGCAGGCAATCGGCCAACGGGCGCACCCGCACGGGTGGCACTCGCGCTGCAAGGTACATGCCGAAAGAATGCGCAGACCATGAAACAGCGCCCGGGAGCCGGCAGCGCCGCGCATGATCGCGACGGGGTGACCGACCGCGGTGCCGTACCCGAGCGGCCGGTGCTGGCTGAGGATGTGCCAACCGAGGCAGAGGGGGAGCGGCCGGCCCGGATCCTGAGCGGTCGCCTGCAACTCGCCCTGAGCGGCGTGGCCGCGCTGGTGTCGATGTACGCGATCTACAACGTGTTCTCGCCGTTCACGGTGCTTCCGTACCGGATCATCTTTCTCGCGGTCGTGCTGCCGCTGACTTTCCTGCTGTACCGGCCGGCGTTGAGCATCCTGCGGCGGCGCAAGAGCGGAGAGGACGCCGAAGCCAGCGAAACGGACGGGGGCAAGGTACGGCCCGATCGACCGACCCTGTGGGATTGGCTGCTCGCCGGCTTGTCCATCTTCGTGACGTTGTGGCCTTTGATCGGCGGGTTCGACGCCTACCTGGCACGCAGCTTCGCGCCGTTCATCATCGACGTCGTCTGCGGGTTCACCGTTGTCGCGCTGGTGCTTCTGGCGACGTGGCGCACGGTCGGTCCGGTACTGCCGATCATCGTTGCGATCTTCATTCTGTACGCCTACTTCGGTGCGCTGATCCCGGACGGCTGGTTGATCGGGCACCGCGGGTACGGGCTGTCGAGGCTGACCTCGCAGTTCGTCATGGGTACGGAGGGCATCTTCGGCGTACCGCTGGATGTCGCGGCGACCTACATCATCCTGTTCACCATCTACGGCGCGGTGCTGGAGCTGTCCGGCGCAGGCCAGTTCTTCCTCGACATCAGCCTCGCGGCGTTCCGCAAATCCCGTACCGCGCCTGGTCGTACGGTGACGATGGCCGGTTTCCTGCTGGGCACGGTCTCGGGGTCCTCGACGGCCACGACTGTGAGCCTGGGCTCGGTGGCCTGGCCGATCCTCAAACGTGCCGGTTATCCGCGCGAAGCCGGCGGTGGTGTGCTCGCCGCGGCCGGCATCGGCGCCATCCTGTCGCCACCGACCTTGGGTGCGGCCGCGTTCATCATCGCCGAGCTTCTGCGGGTCTCCTACCTCGAAGTGCTCGGGTATGCACTGATTCCCACGCTGCTCTATTACCTCGGAATCTTCCTGGCGATCGAGTTCGACGCCCGCCGCTTCGGCGTACGCGATATCGAGATCAGCCAACTCGGATTCTGGAAGTTGTTGGGGCGCTTCGGGTACCACTTCAGCTCGCTGGTGATCATCGTCGTCCTTCTGGCGCTGGGTCAGTCCGCGTTCAAAGCAGTCGTGTACGCGTCGCTCCTGGCCTTTCTGCTGTCCTTTTTGGACAAGCGGCATCGGATGACACCGCCCAGAGTCTTTGCCGCACTTGCCAAGGGAGCGTCCGGTGTTCTGCCTGTGGCGGCGACCTGCGCAGCGGCGGGGCTCATCGTCGCGGTGCTGACGATCACCGGTCTCGGCCTGGATCTGTCCGGGATCATCGTCGATCTGGCCGACGTGCTGTCGAGCAATCCCACCATGGTGCTGGTGCTGACGACGCTCTTCGCGGCGATCGCGGTGATCCTGCTCGGACTTGCAGTGCCGGTCACCGCGTCGTTCATCATCGCCGCCGTCATCATCGCGCCGGCGCTGACCACGCTCGGGGTCGGGACGCCCGAGGCGTACATGTTCATCTTCTACTACGCGGTGCTGTCCGAGGTGAGCCCGCCGACGGCCCTGGCAGCGGTGGCTGCGGCTGCGATCACCGGTGGCAACGCGAACAAGACGATGCTGGCCACCTGGAAGTACACCCTGCCCGCTTTCCTGGTGCCCTTCGCCTTTGTCCTGGCTCCGGCCGGCGCCGGTCTGATCGCCGACGCGCCGTTCGGCCAGACGGTGCTGGTCACCGTGATCTCCGCGGTGGCCGTGGCAGGACTGGCCGTCGTGACCGGCCAGTGGATGTTCGGTCCAGCCGGGCCGATCGAACGGATCCTGTGCCTGGTCGGTGCCCTGTTCCTGCTCTACCTCGAGCCGATCACAGTCCTGATCGGGCTGGGCAGCGTGCTCGTGGCTGTCGTCGTACACCTACTGACTCGAAAGACCCGCACCGCACCGGATCCCAATACCGAAGCACGATCACCACAGGAGGTTTCATCGTGAGGCAGGGTTTCATCATGAGACGAAGGTCTGGATATGGCATCGCCGCGCTGGCCGCCGGGGCTCTGGTCCTGTCCGGCTGCACCGAGGCCGGTGGTGGCGGAAGCGGGGGCGGAAGCGGCGGTGGCGGCGGCGAGGAGGAAGCCGGCTGCGCCGCACCGGAAGAGAGCGGCCGACTGTCCATCGCCACCGGTAACACGACCGGGGTCTATTACATTCTCGGCGGCGGCCTGGCCCAGGTGCTCACCGACAACGTCGAGGGCATCGAGGCCACGGCTGAGGCGACCAACGCGTCGGCAGAAAACATCAGGTTCGTCTGCGCCGGGGACAGCGACATCGGATTCACCCTGGCTGACACCGCCGCCGACGCGGTCAACGGGGCCGCCTCCTTCGAGGACGCTGCCCAGCCCGTACAGGCGCTGGCCCGGATCTACAGCAACTACACCCAGGTGTTCGTCCGGGCCGACGCCGGGATCGAGTCGATCACCGACATGGCCGGTAAGCGCGTCTCCACGGGTTCACCGAACTCCGGCACCGAAGTGATCGCGCTGCGGCTATTGGAGGCCAATGACCTGACCCCGGATGACATCGAGCAGCAGAGCCTGGGCCTCCCGGAGAGCGTGCAAGGGATGAAGGACGGCACGATCGATGCCCTGGTCTGGTCCGGGGGATTGCCGACCGGAGGGATCACCGACCTGGTCACCTCACTGGGCACCGACGTCACGGCGTTGCCCCTCACCGACGAGTTGGCCTTTCTCCAAGAGACCTATGGCGAGGCCTATACCGAGGGTTCGATCCCGGCCGACGCGTACGGCCTGGACGAGGACATCCCGACCGTCGTGGTACCGAACCTGCTCGTGGTCAGCGATGCGATGAGCGAGGATCTCGCGTACGAGATCACCAAGGCGATCTTCGAGAACCTCGACACCCTCGCCACGGTGCACCCGGAGGCCGAGAACATCTCGCTGGACACCGCGACCGAAACCGAACCGGTGGAGGTGCACCCCGGCGCTCAGCGGTACTTCGACGAGCAGGGCTAGCTACGCAACTCACGGAACTCGCACTCATGATCGTGAGCCCCTCGACGTGAACTGTCTCAGGCCGAGGCGCACACGATCATGGAGCCTGCTAGTAACGTACCGGTGGGTCCGGGGGCAGGCGTCGGTCATCGACGATCGGACGTCGGTCATCGACGACCGTGTGCTGGGTACGGCTGCGCTGTGAGTTGATCACCAGCGACATGATCAGCCCGAGGATTCCGACGGCCATCAGGATGTAGCCGACGATGTTGACGTTGACCACCGAGATGACGTCACGGTCCAGAGCGAAAGCAAGGACCCCCCCAAGAGCGATCAGAAAGATTGACGTTCCTAGTGCCATGGTGGTTCCTCCCCTAACGACCGACGACGTCGCCAGCCTACGTCGAGCATCTTGCCTCATCAGCGTCTTACGTCGTCAGGTTTGGGGTCGTGAGAACGTGTGGCTGTGTTTCGGATCGTGTACTTCCAGCCGCGGATCCCGCCGAACACCGGCAATGCCATCCGGCTCGCAGCGGTCACGGGGTGCGAGTTGCATCTGGTCGAGCCGTTGGGCTTCGACCTGTCCGACGCGCAGCTGCGCCGTGCCGGACTGGACTATCACGACCTGGCCAGCCTCACTGTGCACCAAGACCTCGGCGCTGCATGGAACGCTGTGCTGCCGGCGCGGGTCTTCGCCTTCACCTCGCATGCGGTCCGGTCCTACGCCGACGTGGCCTACCAGCCCGGTGACGTCCTGCTGTTCGGACCGGAGCCGACCGGACTGCCGGCTGAGGTCCTCGACGATCCGCATGTCACTGACGCGCTGCAGATTCCGATGCAACCGGCACGACGCTCGCTGAATCTGGCCAACGCGACGGCGATAGCGGTGTACGAGGCCTGGCGTCAGCACGACTTTCGGGTCTGAGCCACGTGATCGGTCAGAAGGCTGCTTCGTCGAGCTCCATGATTGCGTTGTCGGTGGCCTCGCAGATCGCCCGCTGGGCGGTGATCGTCGGCAGCACCTGAGTGGCGAAGAACCGCGACACGGTGAGCTTGCCCTCGTAGAAGCGCTGATCCTTGGTCGAGACCCCACCGCGGCCCAGGGCAGCAAGGGCCACCTCCGCCTGACGCATCAACAGCCAACCGGTCACCAGATCGCCCATGCACAGCAGCAGTCGTGACGTGTTCTGCCCGACCTTGTAAAGGCTGGTCGGATCCTGCTGCGAGTCGGCCGCCTGGCCCATCATGGCTCCGATCATGTGCTGGATGTCGCCCAACGCTGTTGCCAGCAGCGCTCGTTCGTCCTTCAGCCGTCCGTTGCCCACCTCGTTGTCGATGCAAGCCTGGATCTCCTTGGTCAGGAACCCAAGGCCTTGCCCCTGATCACGAATGATCTTCCGGAAGAACAGGTCCATTCCCTGGATCGCAGTCGTCCCTTCGTACAGTGTGTCGATCTTGGCGTCACGGATGTACTGCTCGATCGGGTAGTCCTGCAGGTATCCCGAACCGCCGAGAGTCTGGAGCGACTCAGCGCTCAGGATTGCGTAGGCCCGCTCGGAGCCATAGCCCTTGACGATCGGCAACAGCAGGTCGTTGACCCGAGAGGCGAGTCGAGCCTCGTCGCTGTCACTGCCCCCGCGCGCCTCGGCATCGATCACCTGGTCCTGGAGGCTTGCGGTATAGAGGTACAGCGCCCGCATGCCCTCGGCATAGGCCTTCTGGGTCAACAGGGATCGGCGAACGTCCGGGTGATGGATGATCGACACCCGAGGAGCGGCCTTGTTCGCGGATTGAGAGAGATCCGCGCCCTGGATCCGCTCCTTCGCGAAGGCCAGAGCAACCTGATAGCCAGCCGACAGTTGGGCAATCGCCTTGGTCCCCACCATCATTCGGGCGTTCTCTATCACCTTGAACATCTGTGCCATGCCGTTGTGCACGTCGCCTACGAGCCATCCAACGGCCGGGGTTCCGTTCTGGCCGAACGTCATCTCGCACGTTGTGGAGGCCTTGAGCCCCATCTTCTTCTCGACGTTGGTGACGTAGACGCCGTTGCGCTCGCCGAGTTTCCCGGTCTCCCAGTCGAAATGGAACTTGGGAACGATGAATAGTGACAGCCCCTTGCTACCGGTGCGGGCGCCCTCGGGGCGGGCCAGGACGAGGTGCACGATCTGGTCGGTCAGGTCGTGTTCGGCGCCGCTGATGAACCGCTTGACGCCCTCGATGTGCCACGTGCCGTCGGTCCGTCGAACCGCCTTGGTGGTGCCGGCGCCGACGTCGGATCCGGCGTCTGGCTCGGTGAGCACCATGGTTCCGGTCCACTTGTGGTCGATCCAGGTCTGTACGGCCCGCCTCTGCCCGGGTGTCCCGATCGGGTCGATCACCGCGGCGAACGCCGCACCGGACATGTACATGAACACGGCCGGGTTAGCCCCCAGCACCATCTCGTTGACCGCCCAGGTCAGCGCCCGCGGTGCTCCGAACCCGCCGAGGTGCTCAGGCAGGCCGACCAGCTGCCAGTCCCCGTCGATGATGGCCTGGTAGGACTTCTTGAACGACTCGGGCAGCGTCACCGACGACGTGTCACGATCGAAGACCGGCGGGTTGCGGTCGCTGTCGACATAGGAGGCGGCTACGGGGCCGGTGGCAACTCGTTCCATTCCGGCCAGGACGCCACGCGCGGTCTGGGTGTCCATGTGGGCGAACGCACCGGCGCCGAAGCGATACTTGGTGTCCAGCACCTCGAAGAGATTGAACTCGAGGTCGCGCAGATCTGCTGTGTAGTGGCTCATCTCGACTCTTTCGATCGGGCGGCCCGGTCCCCGGGTTACTCACGAGTAACATAGCCCAGATACCGCGCCAGTGACCGGCATGGCCCACGTGGCGTCGATCACTTGTGACCCGCCCGCAAGACCCGAACCGGCCCTCCTGTTGACCTCAGCCTATCGAGGTGAGGGCCCGGGCTGGGTAACCGGTGGGTTAACAGGTAGTCGACCGGGCGGCATGGGCAGCGACGACGCCAGGGAATCGGGTTCCGGACCGGTGACCGGCAAGAGGATCGGGACGGCACCAACCGCGTCGAACTGGGCGCACAGCTCGGGTAGCCGCTCGACGGTCGCGTAGAAGCGGTCGACGAACTCAGCGGGAAGCTGATCAGGAGCCGTCCGCAGGCGACGCTGCGCGGCCAGTTCGGTGACCATCGCGACCACCTCCCCGTACCCCAGCGTCGTGAAGTGGCGGGCGTACGGCGCCGCGAGGCAGTACGCGGTGAGATCGCGCCGCGCGCGGCCCTCGGACTCGGCATCGACCAGCACCCAGACGTAGGCAAGCACAGTCTTGTCCGCAGTCGGCCTGGGGACCGTTTCCGGCGGTGTGAAGTTGACGATCACGCCGTCGGCATCGGTCATCCCGAGTTCGACCATGCGTGGGCCGAGAGCGCCGAGCAGGACACGGACCTGCTCCCCGGGTGGCTTCGGCAGGGCGAACGAGCCGCGTCGCCCGCCGTCGAGGATGGTGCGCAGGTCGATCAGCCGCTGGCGAGTGCCGCTGACCGAGGCGTCGTAGCGCCCACCGTGCCAGCCGCCCACGATCTGTTCGGTCGAGGTGCCGACACCGAGGTAGTACGTCGTACCGGACAGCGCAGCGGCCGTCGCCGCGCCCATCGCGATCGAAGAATCGGTGGCCGCAACGAGCGGCACGATCCCGGTGCCGAGCGGTACGCCGGGGCGTCGCGCAGCCAACGCGGCGGTCAGGGCAAGTGCGCTCGTGCCGCATACCTCGGTCGACAGGACCGGGGCGTAACCGGCGTCGACCACTTCCTCGAGCAGCTCGATGGCGCGGGCACCGTCCAGCGGCAATGCACCGGACAGCGCGAAGCCCCTTCCGGTCATGCATTCGACCCTAGTCGGGCAGCGATCAGGTGAGCTGGCCCGCGTAGGCGGCGAGAGATCGGCTGTACCGGGTGAGATGTGGGGCCAGCGCCGTCAGGGCAACCGACACTGCCGCCCGATCCCGGCCGACACTGGTCAGTGCGAGGGCAAGGAAGGCCCGTACGGCGTCGTCGAGATCGGCCGAGCCGTCGTCGGAGCCTCTTTCGAGTTCGGCCGTGAGCAGGGCAACGCTCTGCTCGGCCGCCCCCAGATTGCGCAGCGAACTGGCCAGTTGGATCACCGCCCGGCGACGACGCTGCCCGGACAGACCCAGCTGCAGCGCCAGCCGATACCGCTCGACGGCGAGGTCGGGATGCCCGGTGGAATCGAAAGCGGAGCCCTGCTCGAACGGGCCGACCGGGTCTCCCTCCGGCAGTTCGGCCACGAGGCTGTCCAGCGCTACGCGGAGTTCCTCCTCGTCGAGGTCATCGATCGATGCCCACACCAGCGCCAGCCGGTGCTCCCAGTCCACGTTCTCCATCCACCGAGCCTGACACGACCGGCCGCTGATCCGAACGGGTTTCCGTCGAGCGGGCGGCTCGGTCCGGCAGCCGGTCCGGGCCAGTGGCGTCGATGATGAGGCTCCGCAGCCACACTGTGCGGTGTGGAACCGGTGGGATCGACAGCGGCTGACGAGCTGCTCGCGGTAACGGTGGCCGGTCTGCCTCGCGACGAGCACGGCTACCTGCTACCAGCGGGTGCACCGAGACCGGTTTCCTTTGCCCGAGTCGAGGATCCGGAGTGGCTGGACGCCCAGATCGCTCTGCAAGCCCAGCGCTGGCCGACCGTAGATCGTCGGGTGCTGGCCACGCTGTGGTGGTACTCGGTCTCCCAGGTCTTCATCACCCCGACGGTCGCCTCGCTGTTCGTGACCGGCCGCGCGCTGTCACCGCGGCCCAACGACGTGGAGTTGCACTGGTTGTCCGACGGCAGGGTTTTCACCGCCCGGTCCACGGCCGTGCTCGACAAGGGCAACGACGTACGGGCGGTCGGCGCGGCCATTCGGGA
>JACCUM010000092.1 GCA_013811805.1 Geodermatophilaceae bacterium
GGGGCCGTTCCGTTGGGTCGCCCTGTCCGGCGAGGAATCCGACATCGCCGCCACCGACCGGGCGATCCTCGACCTGTTCCCGGACGACGAACGGCTGCACCGTTGGATCACGGCGGCCGGGGAACGCGTTGCCTTCCAAGGCCTTCCGGCCCGGATCTGCTGGCTCGGGTACGGCGAACGCGACCGCGCCGGCCTGCGGTTCAACGAGATGGTCGCCGCCGGTGAGCTGGCCGCTCCGGTCGTGATCGGGCGTGACCACCTCGACTGCGGCTCGGTGGCCTCGCCGTACCGGGAGACCGAGTCGATGGCCGACGGCTCGGATGCCATCGCTGACTGGCCGCTGCTCAATGCGCTGCTCAACACCGCATCCGGCGCCAGCTGGGTCTCGATCCACCACGGCGGTGGCGTCGGGATCGGCCGGTCGATCCACGCCGGTCAGGTCAGCGTTGCCGACGGCACCCTGCTTGCGGCGCAGAAGCTCGAGCGGGTGCTCACCAACGATCCGGGCACCGGCGTGATGCGGCATGTCGATGCCGGCTACGAGCGGGCCGAGGCCGTGGCCACCGAGCGAGGCGTACGCGTACCCATGACCGAGTCGTGACCGCACCCGATCACCCGACCGGAGGCATCGGCCCGCAGGCAACCCGGTCCTGGTGGTGCGCGCGGGCCTGGTTGCCCGGGGGACTCAGCGCCGACGTCCGGCTGATCGCAGGTGCGGACGGTCACTTCACCGACGTACAGGCCGGAGTACGACCGGCCGGCGGCGACACCCGCTTGCCAGGGATCGTGCTGCCAGGGTTCGCCGACGCGCATTCGCACGCGTTTCATCGGGCGCTGCGCGGTCGTACGCACTCTGCCGGCGGCACGTTCTGGACCTGGCGCGACCTGATGTATTCTGTTGCTGCGCAACTCGACCCGGATTCCTACCGCGCGCTGGCCACCGCTGTGTATGCCGAGTCGGCTCTTGCCGGGGTGACCTGCATCGGTGAGTTCCACTACCTGCACCACGGCACAGACGGACGGCCGTACGACGACCCGAACGCGATGGGCGAAGCGCTGCGCGAAGCCGCGGACGCAGCCGGGATCCGGCTGACGCTGCTCGATGCCGCCTACCTCAGCGGGGGACTGGATGCCGACGGGCACCAGCCGCTCAACGACGTACAACAGCGCTTCGCCGACCCTGACATCGACGCCTGGGAGCAGCGGGTGGCGGCATTGCGGCCGGACCCGAACACGCGGGTCGGCGTGGCCGTGCATTCTGTGCGCGCAGTGCCCGCCGAGCACCTCGCCCGGATCGGTGCAGCTGCAGCCGGACGATCCCTGCATGTCCACCTCTCGGAGCAGCCCGCTGAGAACGAGGCGTGTCAGGCCGTGTACGGATGCAGCCCCACCGAATTGCTGGACCGGCACGGTCTGCTCGGACCGGCGACCACGGCGGTACACGCGACTCACCTCACCGACGGCGACGTAGCGTTGCTCGGGTCGCGCGGGGTCACGGTGTGCTTGTGCCCGAGCACCGAAGCCGACCTGGCCGACGGACTGCCGCCGACCGGGCCGCTGCTCGACGCCGGCGTGCGGCTGTGCGCGGGCAGTGACCAACATGTGGCCGCGGACTTGCTGGCCGAGGCCCGCGGGATTGAACTGCACGAGCGGCTGCGTACCGGCCGCCGCGGATCCCTGTCTCCGGCAGCGCTGGTCGACGCGCTCACCACCGCCGGCCACGCCGCCCTCGGCTGGCCGGAAGCCGGCCGGCTCCAGGTCGGCGCCCCGGCGGACTTGGTGGGCGTCGACGATTTCAGTTCTCGTACGGCTGGTACGGAACCGGCTCAGATCGTCATGACGGCAGGCGCGGCCGATGTGCACACAGTGGTGGTCGGGGGTCGGACCGTGGTCGTGGGAGGACAACACATCCTCGGCGACGTCGGCAAACTGATCGGCAACGCGCTGGCGTTACACGACGAGCCGATCGGTGCGGCTCCTGGATCCGGACGAAGTGGTCAATAACGGCAGATGATTGGCGCCGGACCGGATGCAGTTAGTGACCACTAGGCCGAGTCAGACCCGGCCCGGGTAGCGGACGCACGCTCCTATGAGATCGCGCTCGCGTGCTTGGGCTGGTAGAGCCCGAGTTCGCCGCCGCCGGGGGTCTTCAGCGCGGTCAGCAGGCCCCAGCCCTCGTCGGTGATCTCCTTGGTGAACTCCACGCCGTCGGCCTTCATCGCCTCGACCGTGGCATGGACGTCATCGCACATCAGGTACAGCTCCTGTCTGGGCGGGCCATCGGCCGGGTGGCACGCGAGTTCACCGGGCGGCAGCGCAAAGATGAGCCAGCCGTCGCCGGCATCGACCGAGCGGAACTTCAGCACGTCGCGGAAGAACGCGCGATCAGCCTCGGCATCAGGGGTGAACAGAATCGTGTGGGCGCCTAT
>JACCUM010000117.1 GCA_013811805.1 Geodermatophilaceae bacterium
ACCCAGCGCTACGCCGCGCTGTCCGGGCAGCCCGCGAGACAAAGTCCACGGTCAGCGTTGATCGAGCAGCCCGTGCAGGTACCGCGATTTGAGTGCGCCGAGGCACCTGCGTGGACAAACGCAGCAAGTTCGCTGCGGAGAGCCCAGCCGGGCCAGTGCCCTTCCCGCCGGCCAGCTCCCCGGCCATCGTTTCTGTCGAGGGCGGACTCATCCCAAGCGGCGTCTTCGTGCCACGCCAATACAGACCCCTGCGGACGCGCTGCAACTCCCCCGACCTCGTCAAGTCAGCCAGCAGGTGCTGCACAGTAGAGGGAGCGCCACTGATGTCCGATGGCCGCCAAAACCGGTCACGAGACCGCAGAATCGCGGCCCGATCCATCCTAGACATTGTCCACCTCCGTCCGCACAACGATACGCAAACCTGCCGACATGGGCAAGCACAACGATACGCAAACCTGCTAGAGGGTGGTCGGCGCCCAGCCCCATGACGGGGCCGCTTGGCGCCTCTCAGCAGCTCCGGTGAGGCCGCCGATGGTGAGTGACAGCGATCACCTAATGCTGCTTTCGAGGACATCAAGTCGCCGAAGAGCCGATGCACATGTCTGACTGACACCGGCGACGCGAGGGCCAGCGCAAGCCTGACGGCTTCCGGTGACCTCGACTGGAGTGGACTGCCCATGCTGACCTTGGCAACCATGGCGTTGTTGATTTGCACTTTGGCCAGGTTCATCGCCGCCCTCGTGTGTCTTGGCACCCTTGTTTTCGTCTGCCTCTCAACAAGGGTCGACGCACTCGATGTCCGGCAGTACCGGTTGGCTCCGATCGCGCAGCTTGTTCAGATGGTGGCGGCCCTTCCACCCGGGCGGCGCCCCCGCGGCGACAAGTAGGCAACGGTCGACCAGTTCGAATGGCCAATGTGAAACCGAAACTAGCTCGCCACGCCGACAGAGATCCCAAGCTGAAACGGAAACTTGCGCCACGATCTCACCCATGGCAGAACCCGGAAAGAGTGGGAGACCGTCCAAGGGGCAGCGCAAACCGACGATGGTTCGCCTGCCCGCTAGTGACCACATGAGATACCAGGAGCTGGCCGAACGGGCTGGTCTACCGCTGGGTGACTATTTGGCGCTTCAGCTTGCCCGTGTCCACGGCCTGCCAGACCCCAGCTACATCTACCGACCGCGCCAGGAGCCGCTGCCTATGGCGGTCTGAGCCGAATGTGGGCGCGCGACTTGTGCCCCAGACAGCGAGAAACCCCCCACTCCTTGCAGGGACTGCGGGGGGTTCTCGACCAGACATTCCCTTGGCTTCACAGCCAAGGCCTTTCGATTGGCGCGAGCATGACTATAACCCGAAATTCGGGGACCGTCATGAAATCTAGAGGCATGTCATGACGGCTTTGCCGGCTGGTCCCTTCAACGACGCCGCCGAATTTGACCGGCAGCCACCGCAGGATTTCGCCGCCGAGCAGTCGGTGCTCGGGGGGATGCTGCTCTCGAAGGACGCCATCGCCGACGTCATCGAATCGCTCCAGGGATCTGACTTCTACCGACCCGCTCATCAGCTGGTCTACGACACGATCGTCCACCTGTACGCCCGTGGGGAGCCGGCCGACCCGATCACCGTGTCCTCTGCCCTGAACAAGTCGGGCAACCTGCTTCGCGTCGGGGGACCTTCCTATTTGCACACCTTGATCGCTTCGGTACCGACCGCGGCCAACGCCGGCTACTACGCCGCGATCGTCGCAGAGCGGGCGATCCTGCGTCGGCTGGTCGAGGCGAGCACGCGGATCGTGCAGCTCGGCTACGGCGCCGCCTCCGGTCGCGGGGCCGAGGTTGACGAGATCGTCGACCGGGCCCAGGCCGAGGTGTACGACGTCACCGAGCGGCGGATGTCTCAGGACGCGATCGCCCTCGAGCAGTTGATGCCTAACGCCCTGGACGAGATCGAGGCGATCGCCGCGAGGGGTGAGGGCGGCGGTGGTCTCCGCACTGGCTTCTCTGAGCTTGACCGGCTAATTGGCGGTGGTTTGCAGCCTGGTCAATTCCTGCTGGTCGCGGCGCGACCGGCGGTGGGAAAGTCCTGTCTTGCAATGGATTTCGCCCGGTCCGCGACGGTGGGCCAGGGCCAGGCGACCGTGTTCTTCTCACTGGAAATGAGTAAGTCCGAGATCACGATGCGCCTACTTGCCGCCGAGGCAAAGGTGCCACTTCACCTCATGCGTTCGGGCCGCATGAACGACGACGACTGGACCAAGCTGGGCCGGCGAATGGGTGAGATCGCGGACGCGCCGCTGTTCATCGACGACTCCCCCAACCTGACGATGATGGAGATTCGGGCCAAGTCCCGGCGGCTCAAGCAGCGCCATGGCCTGCGCCTGGTGATCGTGGACTACCTGCAGCTGATGACCAGCGGCCGCAAGGTCGAGTCCCGCCAGCAGGAGGTATCGGAGTTCTCCCGGCAGTTCAAGCTATTGGCCAAAGACCTGGATGTTCCGGTGATCGCGGTGTGCCAGCTCAACCGCGGCCCGGAACATCGGACGGATAAACGCCCGTTGCTCTCCGATCTTCGCGAGAGCGGATCACTGGAACAGGACCCAGACATCGTGGTCCTCATCTACCGGGAGGACTTGTACGACGGCAGCTCCCCGCGGGCCGGCGAAGCTGACCTCATCCTGGCCAAGAACCGCAACGGACCCACGGGAACGGTGACCGTCGCCTTCCAGGGCCACTACCAGCGCTTCGTGGACATGGCGTCATGAAGTCAATGCCTAGACCCCTTGCTTGTCTGACGAGTGGCCCATGGCCATCGTCGGCTCAAAGACTCCTGCCCCGACGGCATGCGGGAGGCGCCTCTGAGCGGCTGACCCCCTAACGACGAAGAGCGACCCGAAGGTCGCCCTGACGTCTGACCGGAACGAGCGCCAACTCGTGTACCCGGTCTCTGAACCCTCATCCGCCTCAGGAGAAAGGGAGCTTTTGTGCGCCCAGATTAGCACCCAGCAACAGCGATTCCAGCCCTTGCACGCCTCTGTCCATCGGCGTGTCGTTTCGCTCGCAACAAGTTCAAAGGCCCCATACGGCGGTGCCGGCCTGGCAGTGGCCACCGTGACGGACAATGGCGAGCTCTCCTTTCGCGCCCCGGCCCTTGCCTACAGTGGAC
>JACCUM010000128.1 GCA_013811805.1 Geodermatophilaceae bacterium
CAGAAGGCCGCGGCGACGATCACCGTCTCATTGTCGGACATCGGCTCCGCGCCGCGGGGCGGCCAGCACGCGTCCGTGTGAGAATGCCCCCCATGGCAAGCGAGGAACCTGACCGACCCCGATGGGGGCGCGTCGACACCGATGGCACCGTCTATGTCACGACCGATGAGGGTGAACGGGCGGTCGGCTCCTGGCAGGCCGGGGATGCCGAGAGCGGTCTCGCGCACTTCACCAGACGTTATGACGATCTGGTGACCGAAGTGGCATTGCTCGAGCAACGACTGAAATCCGGTGCGAGCAAGCCGGGCCAGGTCAGCGCCAAAGCTCGTGAGATCGGGTCAGGTCTGAGCACCGCTGCAGTGGTCGGAGACTTGGCCGGGCTGCGGCGGCGTACCGAGGCCCTGGTGAACACCGCCCAGGCCGCCGTAGTGGTCGACCAGGAGCGCCGCGACGCCGAGCGTGGGCAGGCGGCCGCCCAGAAGGAGGCGCTCTGCGTCGAGGCGGAGAAACTGGCCGCCAGCGACCAGTGGAAGGTGGCCGGCGACCGGTTCAAGGCCATCGCGGAGGAGTGGAAGGCCATTCGGGGCCCGGATCGCAAGACCGGCGATGCGCTGTGGAAACGGTTCGCGGCTGCCCGTGACGCCTTCGGGAAGAACCGTGGGGCGCACTTCGCAGAGTTGGACCGCCAGCGCGAGGCCGCCAGGGAAAGAAAGGCCGAGCTGGTCCGGGAGGCCGAGAAGCTGTCCGCGTCCACCGATTGGGCTCCCACTGCGAACCGGATGAAAGGCCTGATGACCCAATGGAAGGCGGCTCCACGCGCCACCCGCGAGGCGGAGGACGAGCTGTGGACGAAGTTCCGGGCGGCTCAGGACGCGTTCTTCACCGCCCGGACCGAAGTCTTCAACAAGCAGGACGCAGAGTACGAAGGCAACAAGGCCGGCAAGGAGGCATTGCTTGCCGAGGCCGAACGGATTGACCCGGCCTCGGACCCGCAGGGTGCGCAGGCCGCGCTGCGTGGACTGCAGGACCGCTGGGAGAAGATCGGCAAGGTGCCCCGGGACTCGATCCAATCCCTCGACGAGCGGATGCGAGCCGTGGAGTCAAAGGTGCGCGAAGCCCTTGATGCCCGCTGGGCTGGCTCGGCGGCCAACGAGAATCCGCTGCTGGCCAGCATGCGGGACAAGGTCGCCGACGCCACCGAGAAGCTGGCCCGAGCGCAGAAGTCCGGTGATGCCAAGCGGATCCGACGCGCCGAGGACGACCTGACCAAATGGCAGGGCTGGCTCCGCGACGCCAACGCCTAGATCCTGACGCCACCGCTAGATCCGGACGGGACTCCCGGCATCGCGAGTGAGACGACGGTGGGGGTCGGGGCGGGTGCCCTCGAACCAAGCGCGTCTCGGTCGGCAGTCGAGGTTCGACGATGGCCCAGCAAGGGCCCATCGGCAACGAGATGGTGTGGTGCGGCATAGCTGACCCGGGTCCGAACGACATCCCCCGCGCGGACCTCGGATGTCTGCGGCACAGCGAAGTGGACGAGCCGGCCGTCGCGGGCTCTTCCGGTTCGCCGACCGGTCGCGAAATCCTTGCTGCCCTCGCCGGTGGCCACCAGAACCTCGACCGCGGACCCGATCAGCGCCTGGTTCTGCTCGTAGGAGATCCGCTGCTGTAAGTCCACCAACCGTTCATAGCGTTCCCGGACGACCTGCTTGGGCACCTGGTCGGGTAGCGACGCGGCCGGTGTGCCGGCTCGCACGGAGTACTGAAAGGTGTACGCGCTGGCAAACCGTGCCTGCTCCACCAGGCTCAAGGTGTCGGCGAAGTCGCCCTCGGTCTCCCCGGGAAAGCCGACGATGACGTCGGTGCTGATGGCGGCCTCCGGAATTGCTGCGCGCACCCGATCGAGGATCCCCAGGTAACGATCCCTGCGGTACGAGCGGCGCATCCGCCGCAGCACGTCATCCGAGCCGGACTGCAGCGGCATGTGCAACTGCGGGCAGACGTTCGCCGTCGTGGCCATCGCCTCGATCACATCGTCGGTGAAGTCTCGCGGGTGCGGACTGGTGAAGCGGACCCGCTCCAGGCCCGCGATCTCGCCACAGGCCTTGAGCAGGTTGGCAAAGCCAGCCCGGTCACCGAAGTCCACGCCATAAGAGTTGACGTTCTGGCCGAGAAAGGTGATCTCCAGGACGCCGTCATCCACAAGCGTCCGCACCTCAGCCAAGATGTCCTCGGGGCGCCGGTCGACCTCCTTGCCGCGCAGGGTCGGAACGATACAGAAGGTGCAAGAGTTGTTGCAGCCCACCGAGATCGAGACCCAGGCCGAATACGCAGAGTCGCGCCGCGCCGGTAGGCTCGACGGGAAGACCTCGAGCGATTCGACGATCTCGACCTGGGCGGTCTCGTTGTGCCTGGCCCGCTCGAGCAGCACCGGCAACGAGCCGAGGTTGTGCGTTCCGAACACCACGTCGACCCACGGTGCCTTCTCCAGGATGACGCCGCGGTCCTTCTGGGCCAGGCACCCGCCGACGGCGATCTGCATGCCAGGTCGCTTGGCCTTGACCGACGCGAGATGACCCAAATTGCCGTACAGCTTGTTGTCGGCGTTCTCCCGGACCGCGCAGGTGTTGAGCACGACGACGTCTCCGTAGGCACCCTTGTCCGCGCGTGCGTACCCAGCCGACTCCAGGAGTCCGGACAGTCGCTCGGAGTCGTGCACGTTCATCTGGCAGCCGAACGTCCGCACGGAGTACGTGCGGAGGTTCGGCGTACCGGCGGCGGCCTCGGCGGTAGTCACAACAGGCACGAGGGTACGGCGCGCGACGTCGAGGGCTGTCGCTACCCCAACCTAGGGACGTTAGTCAACCGTTACCTCATCCGAGCGTAGGTGGTATCGGTGATGGCTAGGGTGCTCGCCATGACCAGCCCCACCCCGACGAGCAGCGACGGCAACGGAGCCGGACCTCCGCTCGTCGAGATGACCGGGGTGAACAAGTGGTTCGGCGATCTGCACGTCCTCGCCGACATCAACCTCACGATCACTCGCGGCGAAGTGGTCGTCGTGATCGGCCCGTCGGGGTCAGGCAAGTCCACCCTCTGCCGGTGCATCAACCGGTTGGAGCCGATCCAACAGGGCCGGATCTCGATAGACGGAAAGGTGCTGCCCGAGGAGGGCAAGGACCTTGCCCGGTTGCGCAGCGAGGTCGGGATGGTCTTCCAGAGCTTCAACCTGTTCGCGCACAAGACGATCTTGGACAACGTGACACTGGGTCCGATCAAGGTCCGCAAGCAGTCCAGGGATCAAGCCCGCGCCCGGGCCAAGGAGTTGTTGGATCGGGTCGGCATCGCCGAACAGGCCGACAAGTTCCCTGCGCAACTCTCCGGCGGACAACAGCAGCGGGTCGCCATTGCCCGTGCGCTGGCCATGGATCCGAAGGTGATGCTCTTCGACGAGCCGACCTCGGCGCTGGACCCGGAGATGATCAACGAGGTCCTCGACGTGATGACCCAGTTGGCCAAGGACGGCATGACCATGGTCGTGATCACCCATGAGATGGGTTTCGCCCGACGGGCCGCGAACCGGGTCGTCTTCATGGACGGCGGGCACATCGTCGAAGAGACCACGCCGGACGAGTTCTTCACCAATCCGAGCAGCGACCGGGCCAAGAGTTTCCTGTCGAAGATCCTGACGCACTGACGTAGGTGGCCGTCCCAGCCGGTGCGGCGCATATCAACTGAACATGCATCACCAACAAGGAGGACGGTTTCATGAGAGTACGACGACTCGCCGCTGTGGCGGCGTTCAGTCTGTTCGTCGCAGGATGTGGTGGCAGCGATGCTGGTAACGAGGCTGAACAGGAAGAATCCGCGGCGCCCACCGTCGCCGAGGAGGTGAGCTTCCCCGAAGGCTCGACGATGGCCGAACTCAACGAGGCCGGTGCCCTGTCGGTCGGGACGAAGTTCGACCAGCCGGGCTTCGGGCTGCTGAACCCGACGACTGA
>JACCUM010000133.1 GCA_013811805.1 Geodermatophilaceae bacterium
AACGTCCAGGGGAGGGCCGAACCAAAGAGCTACGGCTGCGGTCAGCCGATGAGCAGGGCCGCGCCAAGGAGGGTCAGGGCGACGAGCACCACGCCGAGTCCGATCAGACCGGCCACGATGGCCTGACTGCGCCGTCTGCCGTAGATGACGATCGCTCCCGCCACCGCACCGAACAGGAAGCCACCGGCGTGCGCGGCCAGCGAGATCCCCGGCAGAAAGCTGATGAAGACGTTGATCGCCAGGATCGCAAACAGCGAGCGGAGATTCGCCTTGCGCTGATACAGCGCCACCCCGGTGGCCCCGAGCAGCCCGAAGATCGCTCCGGAGGCGCCGGCGACCGACGACAACGGGAACGCGAAGAAGAGCACCGCCACCGAGCCGCCGATCGCGGACAGAAAGTAGACCGCGGCGTAACGGACCGAGCCGAGGTACTGCTCGAGATCGCGGCCCAGGACGTACAGGCTGAACATGTTCACGGCCAGGTGAGTCAGCCCGTAGTGCAGAAACGCACCGGTCAGCATCCGCCACCACTGACCGTCGGCGACCAGGATCGGTGCGGTGGAGAAGTCGGCGAAGATCGGCGACAGGTAGTTGGCCATGATCTGGCCGCCGGCCGTGGCCACCGTGATCACAAAGGCCAGTACGTTCGCGGCGATCAGCCCGGTCGTGATCGGACCGAGCCTGGCCACGGCCAGCCGAGCGGATGTCGTACGGCGGGGTTGCCGGATCGAGGCTCGCCCGGCCGCGACGCAGTCCGGGCACTGGAAGCCGACCGAAGCCGGGCGCATGCAGTCCGGGCAGATCGGCCGCTCGCACCGTACGCAGGAGATCTGGGTCGGCCGCTCCGGATGGCGGTAGCACGCCAGCGCCGGGCGTGCGGGGACGCTCATGATCGGTGCGCTTCGGTGGCTATCGCGGCGTACGGCGGGAGGATGGCACTAAGCCGACTCAACCGTGACGGAGTTGATCACCACGTCCGTCACCGGCTTGTCTCCGCGCGAGGTACGGGTGTTGTTGATCCCGGCGACCACCTCGCGGCTGGCCTCGTCGGCCACCTCGCCGAAGATCGTGTGCTTGCCCTGCAGCCACGGCGTGGGGATCGTCGTGATGAAGAACTGCGAGCCGTTCGTACCCGGTCCGGAGTTGGCCATCGCGAGCAGGTACGGCCGGTCGAAGGCGAGTTCTGGGTGGATCTCGTCGCCGAACTCGTAGCCCGGGCCGCCGAAGCCTTTCCCGAGCGGGTCCCCGCCCTGGATCATGAAATCCTTGATCACCCGGTGAAAGATCGTGCCGTCGTAGAGCGGGTCGTTCGACTTCGCCTTGGTGCCGGGGTGGGTCCATTCCCGGGAGCCTTGGGCGAGTTCGACGAAGTTCTTCACCGTCTTCGGGGCGTGGTTGTCGAACAGTTCGAGGCGGATGTCGCCGGCAGAGGTATGCAGGGTCGCGGTAGAAGTCACGACGTCCAGTGTTCCACGCGGGTACGAGGGTCAGGCGGGGGCGAGGACTGCGAGGACGGTCGCGCCGAGTTCGCGGGCCTGCAGCGAGGACTCCTGATTGCTGGTCAGTGCCACCAGGAGGGGCCCGGCGGTGACCGCCAGCAGGGTCTGGCGGGACGAGATGAGGATGCCGCCGTAGTCGCCGAGATCGGTGACCGGCAGGGCGGCCGGCGTCACCAGGGCCAGCGCCGCGTTCTGTGCGGTCACTGGATCGACGTACGGCGTGAGGTCGATCGAGACCGCGACCGTCTCGTCGGGCCGGTAGAAGATGCAGTCCGGCGCTGGCTGTCCGTCCACGGTGATGGTCTCCACCCGCTCCAGCCGCTGGCCGATGGTTTCCTCGACGAAGCCCTGCTCGAGGTAGGGGCAAGGACCCTCGGCGACGACGGGCGGCCGCGGTGGGGGTGGCGCCGCGGGCGTCGGGGTCGTCGTCGTGTCCGAGCCGGTCGACGGTCGCGACGACGTACCGTCCGATGCGTCCGGGTCGACAGGGCCGGAGCACCCTGCCGTACCCCCGAGCAGCAGCAGCACCCCGACGGCGGCGAAAGCCAACCCCGGCTGCCGTCTCATTGCTGGCCCGGCGCCGGCCTAGAGCCGAGAGTCAGTTGACCGGGCCGGCCCGGCC
>JACCUM010000140.1 GCA_013811805.1 Geodermatophilaceae bacterium
GCGACGAAGGACTGCTGTCCGACCTCGTCGAAGGCGGTCTCCCAGAAGACCTCTAGCGTGCGCTCACTGATGGTGACTGCCTCGTCGTAGGACACGTTTCCGGTTTCGCCGTCGTTCGGACTGAGCTGGTCAAGGGTGAACAGCCGCTCTTCGTCGTAGTTGTCCCGGCACGCCGCAGCCCCGCTGTCGAACCCTTCTTGGAAGGCCGACACACGATCGAAATAGGACCCGTGTGCTCTCTCGTCGTCGGCGGCCGATCCGGGCTCGTCCCGAAGCAGCAGGTAGCCGCGTACGACGTCGTCCAGTTCGGGAGCGCGGATGTTGAAGTGCTTCGCGTTATCTGCGGCGACCCAGCCGGTCCAGGCGCCGGCGTAGCAGTCGGCCTGGGTCTCGTAGACGATCGAACGCTCGGAGGGCGGCGGCTCACGGCCCTGGATGGCATGGCCGAACTCGTGCGCCATGACCAGGGCCGGCAGGAAGCGGCCATAGTCGGCGGCCAGACTCTCCAGCAGCGTGCGGTCATAGACGATGTTGTCCCCACCGCCGTCGGACTGCGGGAAGCAGTAGAAGGCGTTGTTCGCGACGTTCTCCGGATCCCCGTCCAGGCAACCGATGTCATCTGGATAGTCCTCGGGATCGAAGTCGTCCGGATCGATCGAGTAGTACCCGCCGGTAAGCGGTTCGAAGTCTCCCTCGAAGAGCTCGGGAAAAGTCTGCGACCAGTAATCGTTGATGTCGGTCAACGCATTGCGAGCCGTCTTGTCGATCTCGCTGTCAGTCGAGCCGACGATCTCGAAGTCGGAGTCGGCCACATCCTGACGGAGCCCGTTGGCCGGTACGGGAGCACCGGTCACCATGGTGGAACAGCCTGTCGCGAGTATCGCCACGACGACCAGGATGTGCAGGCTGTGCGGCGCCTTGGCCGACCTCATTCGATCTTCTCCTCTGTGCAGCCTTGACACCGGGCAGCCATAGCGCCAGCTTCCGGGATGGAGCATAAAACGTCGGTGAGGCGCCCCGAGCCTTCGCCGTACTGCCGCAGACGCGAGGACAGCATGCTGACCGCGGGCTGCATTCATCGGCTGCGTTCACGGACAAGTGCTTCGATGCCGGTCAGCACGCGTTCCAGGCCGAACTCAAAGGCGTGGTCGGGATCAGAGCTGGCTTGGTGGTGCGCACCGGCCGTCGTACCGACTCGTGCGGCGAGCGGGAAGCGCTGCGGGTCCAGGACCTTGGCCAACCACGGTTGTACGTGGCGAGGATCCCCGGTCCCAGGGGCGGTCGGGTAGCGGCTAGGTGCAGCATCCAGGGGTGGCGCCGAGCCAGTGCCCACCGCTCGCGGGCGATCCACTCGATCGCTCCTGCCAGGTCGCGCCCAGCGGATCACCAGCGGTCTCGAGATGAACGGCGTCGAGCATGACGTCGACGAGTTCGGCCTTTCCTGGCACGTAGGTATACAGCGACATGGTTCCGACGCCGAGCCGCTCGGCGACTCGGCGCATGGACAACGCGTCGAGCCCGTGTGAATCGGCTAGCTCGATGGCGGCCGCTGCGATGCCACGAACGGTCAGTCCCTGTCGGGGACCCCGGGTCCGGGTTGGCTCGGAGCTACCCCAGAGCATGGCCATGGTCCGCGCTGGGTCCCCGCTGCCGGTCTGTACGGTCGCCATTACAACTCGGCTGGGTCGCTCTCGAGTTCTTCCGGTACCAGCCACAACGCGCCCAGGGGAGGGAGCGAGACGGTCACCGAATACGGCTGGCCATGCCGCGCCTGCCCGTCGGATTGCACCCTGCCGAGATTCCCGACTCCGGAACCGCCGTAGGAGTCCGCGTCGGTGTTGACCAGTTCGACCCATGAACCGTTGCGCGGCAGACCCACCTGATAACCGTGGTGCGGAACAGAGGCGAAGTTGGCGATGCAGGCGACCACGCTGCCATCTGCTCCATGGCGCAGGAAAGAGAAGACGTTGCTGGTCGCGTCGTTGGCATCGATCCACTGAAATCCGGCCGGCTCGGTGTCCTGTGACCAGATGGCCGATTGGCTCCGATAGGCCCGGTTCAGGTCACCGACCAGCAATTTCAGTCCGGCATGACCCGGATCGTCGAGCAGGCCCCAGTCCAGCGACGATCCCTCGGCCCATTCGGCGGTCTGACCGAACTCGCTGCCCATGAACAGCAACTGCTTGCCCGGATGGGCCCACATGTAGGCAAGCAACAGCCGCAGGGTAGCCAACTGTTGCCACCGGTCACCGGAAACCTTGCCCAGCAGGGATCCTTTGCCGTGGACGACTTCGTCGTGACTGATCGGCAGGATGTAGTTCTCCGAGAACGCGTACATCATGGCGAAGGTCATCTGATCGTGATGGTAGGACCGGTAGATCGGCTGGCGGGCAAGGTAATTCAGCGTGTCGTGCATCCAGCCCATGTTCCACTTGAAGCCGAATCCCAGCCCACCGAGATAGGTCGGTCGGGTGACGCCCGGCCAGGCGGTGGACTCCTCGGCGATGGTGATAGCACCGGGCACGTGCTTGTAGACGGTGGCGTTCATCTCCTGAAGGAACGCGACTGCGTCGAGGTTCTCCCGGCCGCCGTAGACGTTGGGCAGCCACTCACCCTCCTTGCGCGAGTAGTCGAGGTAGAGCATCGAGGCCACGGCGTCCACCCGCAGCCCGTCGATGTGATACTCCTGCAACCAGTACAAAGCGTTGGCCACCAAGAAGTTCCGTACCTCGCGGCGGCCGAAGTCGAAGACATAGGTACCCCAATCGGGCTGCTCCCCGCGGCGTGGGTCGGCGGGCTCGTACAACGGGGTTCCGTCGAACCGAGCCAGTGCCCATTCGTCTTTGGGGAAATGCGCGGGGACCCAGTCGACGATGATGCCGATACCAGCCTGGTGCAGTCGGTCGACCAGGTAGCGGAAGTCGTCTGGGGAGCCGAAGCGCGCGCTGGGTGCGTAGTAGGAGGTGACCTGGTAACCCCACGAGCCGCCGTACGGGTGCTCGGAGACGGGCAGTAGTTCGACATGGGTGAATCCTGTCTCCACCAGGTAGTCGACCAGTTCGTCGCCCAACTGGCGGTAGTCCAGTCCCTTTCGCCAGGAGCCGAGATGGACCTCGTAGATGCTCATCGGTTCGTTGTGCCATGACATGTCGCTGCGGCGGGTCATCCAATCCTGGTCCTGCCAGGCATAGTCAGACGCGGTGACGACCGAGGCGGTGGCCGGCGGGATCTCGGTCCCGAACGCCATCGGGTCAGACTTGACCCGCCATACATCGTCGGCGCCGAGAATGTTGAATTTGTACCGGGCCCCCACGTCGACGCCTGGTACGAACAGTTCCCACACTCCGGTCGCGCCGACCAGCCGCATGGAGTACGCGGTGGCCTGCCAGAAATCGAAGTCCCCGGTGACCCGGACGCCGAGGGCGCTTGGCGCCCACACGGCGAAGGACACTCCTGATACCGATCCGCCAGGAGTCTCATACGTTCGGGCGTGGGCGCCCAGGACGGTCCAGAGCTTCTCGTGGCGTCCCTCGGCGATGAGGTGTTCGTCCATGTCTCCGAGAGTGGGCAACCACCTATAGGGGTCATCGACCAGGTAGGTCCCATCGCCCTCACCGTCCAGGTAGATCACCTCCAAGCGGTAGTCGACCGGCGGCGTGGACAGTTTCGCCTCGAAGACTCCGCGGATGTGCACGAGTTGCATGGGGATCTGATATCCGGCGACCAGGACCGAGACTCCCGAGGCATCCGGACGGAACGTCCGGATGACCGTAAGCCCGTCCTCGACGTGGGCGCCCAGCAACGCGTGCGGATCCCGCTCCCGGCCGGCCGCCAGCGCATCGAAGCGTTCGAAGTTGTGGGCCATCACAAGACCTCGCTCGCTGCGCTCACCGGGTGGTCCGCTCCTCGCTCGTTCCTCGCTGCGATGCTCCCACCCTCTCGGTCGGAAGAGGTCATCAGCTGTTCACCAGGCGGTCGAAGGAGTGCAGCGGGATGCTCAGCCAGTGTGGTCGGTTGCGGGCCTCGTACACCGTCTCGTAGATCGCCTTGTCAGCCTCGAGCGCTGCCAGCAAAACGCCGAAGTCCGCTGGGTCAGGCCCCCCCGCCGCTGCGTACCCGGCGCAGTAGGCGTTGCGATTGCGTCCCGCCCACTCGGCGGCACGGTAGGACAACTGCGGGTCGGTTGCCTCGCCGAGAAGCAGATGCTGGGCTACGTAATCGAAGGAGCGCAGCATGCCGGCCACATCGCGCAGCGGGGTGTCCAGCGCGCGGCGGACCGCTATCGGGCGAGCGGGCTCGCCCTCGAAGTCAAGGATCGTCCAACCGGTCACCGTCCGCAGGACCTGGCCCAGGTGCAGGTCGCCATGCACCCGCTGCAGGATCACTGGTACTTGGATCGACTCCAACTCGGCATAGGTCGCTCGGATGGCGTCGCCGTAGGGCCCGAGTTGGTTGACCATGTCGGTCGCCTTGTCCAGGCGGTTGTGCAGTTCCTCGAGCAAGTCCGAAAGCCAGTCCGGACCGGCGGGTTCGGAGGGCAGCACCCGGGCGAGGTCGGCATGGACCGATGCGGTGGCTGCCCCGAGGCGATGGGACTCCGAGGCGAAGTCGCCGCCGACCTCTTCGGCGTGCAGGTCGGCCTCGGCGTAGAGGTCACGGACACTGGTGCTGGCCAGAGACCAGCCGTCGGTGGCCCCCGGTAAGAACTTCTGGACCATCGCCGCGGTCGCAGTAGGAGCCGGGACTTGGGCATCTGTGCCGTCGCCGTCCGTGTCGGCGGTCAGCCGGACCTCGACCGAACCGAGTAGCGGGGCAATATGCGGGTTGCCGGTGGGAGCCAGGGCATGGTGGATCTCGACATCGGGATTGATCCCTGGTTCGAGCCGGCGAAACACCTTGAGGATCGCCATGTCGCCGTAAACCAGGGACGTGTTGGACTGCTCGGTGGTGACGATGTCGCCGGGGATGCCCGACGGGATCTGCACACCGGCCTCCGGCCGGAACATCACCGGCCCGAGCTCGGCGCCCTCGGCGAGCAGTGACAGCCAGGACGCGGTCTGCTCCCGATCACGCAGGGCGTCATAGACCCACAGCGGTTCTGGTTGGTCGGACTCCGACGCCGTGCCGGCCGTACCGCTGGTGGTGTTGATCCGTCCGATCAACGCTCCGGCCAAGCCCTCGACCGGTTCATGGCGGATGGTCACCGGTACGAGGTAACCCGCGCGTTCACCGTCGGAATACCAGATCCGGACGTGGTGCACTTCGAGGACTGGGTTCCCGGCCGCCAGGACGACACCGCTGTCGGTGAGCCGGTCGATCGTTGCGCCCTTTCCCGAGTACCAGCGCTGAGCTGGCAGCCAGTCGGCCAGGACCCCGCTGAGGTCGGTCGTGTCGCCGGCGATCATCCATCCACTTCCGTCATCGAGGTTGGCATCGCCTCGTTGTTCTCCGGAGGGTCGAGTTCGAACCAATAGAAGCCGTGCCCGGCCAGAGTCAGGAAGTACGGCAGCACCCCGATCACCGGAAAGCGGACCCGTCCGACCAGCTCCGTCGGGGTGAAGCCCTCGAAGCGGCGCAGATCCAACTCGGCTGGTTGCGGAAAACGCGACAGGTTGTTGACACAGAGGACTCGGTCATCCCCGAGTTCGCGGACATAGGCGATCACCGTCGGATTGCGGCAACCGATCTCGGTGTAGCTGCCCAGGCCGAAGGTCGGGTGCTGCTTGCGGACCGCGATCATTCGCCGAGTCCAGTGCAGCAGCGAATTAGTGGTGCGCATCTGCGACTCGACGTTGGTGACCTGGAACCCGTACACGGGATCGGCGTTGATCGGCAGGCACAGTCGTTGCGGGTCGGCGGTGGAGAAGCCGGCGTTGCGGTCCGGGGTCCACTGCATGGGGGTACGGACGCCGTCGCGATCACCGAGCCAGATGTTGTCGCCCATCCCGATCTCGTCGCCGTAGTAGAGGACGGGGGAGCCGGGCAGGGACAACAGCAGGGCGGTGAACAACTCCAGGGTGTTGGTGTCGTTGTCCAGCAACGGTGCGAGGCGCCG
>JACCUM010000144.1 GCA_013811805.1 Geodermatophilaceae bacterium
TCGGTACGTGGACCGCACCCAGCGCTTGGGTCGCCAGCCAGGAGATCACGTACAGGTCGCTGTTGCGCGCATAGACGGCTACCCGGTCGCCCGGTTCCACACCGGCATCGGCCAACCCGCCCGCCGCGGCTAGCGCGGCGTCGAGGAGCTCGCGGTAGCTGTGGGTCCTACCGTCGTAGGACACCGCGAGCGCGTCGGGGGTACGCGCCGCGCTCCGGCGAACGATGTCGATCACCGTGTGCCGCATGATCGCAGCGTCGTACCCCCCGAGCAGTTCTCTCATTGGGCCAGCTCGGCAGGACTAACGCTGCGGACGGCGCTTGGCGACCTTTGCGCGTACGCCGTCGATCTTGGCTCTGGTTGCCGGGTCCTTTGCCATCTGCTGGGCCTTGGCGCTGGCCTGTCGCAGCACCTGCTGGCCCTTGGGGCTACGGGCGGCCTGGGCGATCTTGTTGAATAGTTCAGCCACGGGAGTTCCCTTCTTTCACATGCGCGGGCCGTACGAGCATCCGCACGGCGGGGCGGTCTCCTTCCAAGAGTGCACCATGGTCTGCGTGATCGGGGTACCGCAGGACCAGACGCCGGAATCCGCCGTCACAGCAAGCCGTCTGCGACTGGGGCGACGGACTTTCTCCGGAATAAGTGCGGTCTGGAGAACAGCAGACGTCACTTTCTCCGGAGAAAGTCCCTGAGACCGTCAGCCGGGCGGAGAGGCGGCCGCTTCCAGCTCGGCACGCTCCTCGTCCTGGCTTCGCGATGCTTCCGAGGCTCCCGGTGGCTTGGCCGAGGCGCGCAGCGGTACTTCCTTGAGGAAGAACGCAGCGACCAGGGCGATCACGACCGCGGGTACACCGACCAGGAACATCGTCCCCAGCGCGTCGGCGAAAGCGGCCAGCACCGGCTCCTTGACGCCGGGCGGCAGGTTCTGCAGCGCGGCCACGTCGTTGGTCTCGATGTCGGAGGGAGTCGGACCGCCGGTTGCTGCGAATCCGGCGAACACCTCCTTGAGGTTGCTGGCCAGCACGATCCCGAAGACCGCACCGAAACCCGTGGCACCGATCGCGCCACCCATCTGGCGGAAGAAGGTCACTGATCCGGTCGCCGATCCGAGGTCACGCAGCTTGACCGAGTTCTGGATCGCGGTCATCACGGTCTGCATCTGCGCGCCCAGGCCCAGTCCGAAGATCAGCATGTACCCGGCCAAGAGCCAGTAGTTGGTGTCCACGGCCAGCGTCGAGAGCAAGGCGATCGCCAGGAGCAGCAACGCCGCGCCCACGATCGGGAAGATCTTGTACCGACCCGTCTTGTCCAGCATCCGGCCACAGACGATCGAGGCGACCAGGATCCCGACGATCGCGGGGGTCATGGCCAGACCCGACTGCGTGGCGCTGAATCCCTTGACCGCCTGCAGATAGAGCGGGAGGAAGATGATCACCCCGAACATCGCGATCCCGGCCAGAAAGGCGTAGAGCCCGCCGACGCTGAAGACCGGATTTCGGAAGAGCCGCATCGGGATGATCGGCTCTTCGGCGCGCTGCTCGACGAAGTAGAAGATGGCGACCCCTGCGACGGCGGTGATCAGCAGCGCCAGGGCCCAGCCCTCGCTCCAGCCATAATCCTTGCCGCGCCATTCCAGGTAGAGGATCAGGCTGGTGACGGCGACCACGATGGTCAGGGCCCCCAGATAGTCGATGGAGACCTTGCGCTTGATGACCGGCATCTTCAGCGCGAGCGAGGTGACCACCAACGCGGCGATGCCGATCGGAACGTTGATGTAGAAGATCCAGCGCCAGCCCGGGCCGTCGGTGAAGAACCCGCCGAGCAGCGGGCCGGCCACGCTGGAGATCCCGAAGACGGCGCCGAAATAGCCGCCGTACCTACCCCGTTCGCGAGGCGGCACCACGTCGCCGATGATCGCCAGGGCGATGGAGAACAGCCCGCCGCCGCCGATTCCCTGCACCGCGCGGAAGCCGATCAGCTGGGTGATGTCCTGAGCCAGCCCGCAGGCCATCGACCCGATCAGGAAGATCGAGATCGCGATCTGAAAGATCAGTCGGCGTCCGTAGAGGTCAGAGATCTTGCCCCACAAGGGAGTTGCAGCGGTTGCCGTGACGAGGTAGGCGGTCACGACCCAGGCCAACTTGTCCAGGCCGCCGAGTTCGCTGGTGATCGTCGGCAACGCCGTAC
>JACCUM010000214.1 GCA_013811805.1 Geodermatophilaceae bacterium
CCGGTTTGGTCGACGTCACGCCGGGCAGCGGGCTGATCATGATTCCGCCGGTCTCGGTCTGCCACCAGGTATCCACGATCGGGCAGTTGTCGCCGCCGATGTGCTCGCGGTACCACATCCAGGCTTCTGGGTTGATCGGTTCACCGACGCTGCCCAGCAGCCGCAGTGAGGACAGGTCGAACTCGGCTGGGATCTCCGCGCCCCACTTCATGAAGGTCCGGATCGCCGTCGGCGCGGTATAGAGCAGCGTCACCCCGTAGTTCTGCACGATCTCCCAGAAGCGGCCCTTGTGCGGGGTGTCCGGCGTGCCCTCGTACATCACCTGGGTCGCGCCGTTGGACATCGGCCCGTACACGATGTAGCTGTGCCCGGTGACCCAGCCGATGTCGGCGGTGCACCAGAACACGTCGGTCTCGGCCTTGTGGTCGAAGACCGCGTGGTGGGTGTACGAGGTCTGCGTCAGGTAACCGCCGGAGGTGTGCAGGATGCCCTTGGGCTTCGCGGTGGTTCCTGACGTGTAGAGGATGAACAGCGGGTGCTCGGCGTCAAAGGCTTCAGCCTCGTGCGTGTCCGGCTGCCGGTCCACGACGTCGTGCCACCACAGATCACGATCGTCGTTCCACTCGACGTCCTGGCCGGTACGGCGTACGACCACAACCCGCTCCACCGGTGATCCGTCGGCGTCAGCGGCAGCGTCCACATTGGACTTCAGCGCGCTCGCCGACCCGCGCCGGTAACCGCCGTCGGAGGTGATCACGAACTTCGAGCCGCAGTCGTCGATCCGGTTGCGCAGGCTGTCCGGGGAGAAGCCGCCGAAGACGACGGAGTGCGGTGCGCCGATCCGGGCACAGGCGAGCATCGCGATCGCCGCCTCGGGAATCATGGGCAGGTAGATCATCACCCGGTCGCCGGTGGCAACTCCCAGCTCGGTCAACGCGTTGGCGGCCTTGCATACCTCGGCGGTCAGCTCGGCGTACGTGATCGAGCGCTTGTCCCCCGGCTCACCCTCGAAGTGGATGGCGACCTTGTCGCCGCGCCCAGCCGCCACGTGGCGGTCGAGGCAGTTGACCGCAACGTTGAGCTTCCCGCCGAGGAACCACTTCGCGAACGGCGGATCCCAGTCCAGCGTGGCGTCCCACTTCTGCGCCCACTCGAGCCGCTCGGCCTGCTTCTCCCAGAACGCCAGCCAATCCGCTGCCGCCTCGTCATATGCGTCCTGATGGACATTGGCCTGTGCGCGAAAACCCCGGGGCGGGTCGAAGTGCCGGGTCTCATGACTCAGGTTGGACAGGGCCGGATTCTCGGACAACGGATCTCCTCAGCTCTTAGTGCACTGGACTACCGAACCTACCGACGCCCCGCCCGCAGTCGCCATGAGTGCGCGGCCAGCGGTGTTCTGGTGGCGCCGAAAGCACGGCAAGGCGTCGTACGGTGGTGACGTGACCGCAGCAGGCGCGCCCAGTGAGGAGCTGCTGGACTCCGCCGAGCGTGAGGTCACGCCGGTGCCGCGGCCCTGGATCCTGCCCCTCGTGGTGATCCTCCTCGCGGCAGTCGGGGTGTTCGGCTTCCAGGCGCTGCAACCAGACCCGATCACCGAGCCTCGACAGACCTCGCCGACCAGCCAGCCTGCCGCAGCCGATCCCTCCCTCGTCGATGCCTCGGCCCGTCGGCTGTACGGCGAGATCGAGCCGACCGGCGCGCAGAGCTTCTCCTCGGCGGTGCGGGCCGCCACAGAGGTGGTCCAAGCACTTTGCCGTACGGACATCCCGAGCTGGGCGGCAAGCCTGGTCAGCTCCGACGACAGCTACGACCGAGCCGTCTTCCTGATGTCACCGGCTAACCGCGCCTTCGGGACATTTGTCGTTCAGGTGGAACTCAGTTGGACCGTCGACCACTTCTCCTACGCAGCGGTGGCCGGACACGTCGAGCGCTGTGTGTGAGCGCGTGGGCCGGAACTGCGAGAGCTCTGGTACGAAAGGATCGAGCGCGCCCTAGACTGCTCGCGTGACTATGAGCTCGCCTGCATCAAGTTCGCCTACCTCGGGTTCGTCTGCTTCGTCGGTGCACCCGGGTCCACTCGATGGCCAGGCCAGACAGGGTGGCCGGCCGCAGCAGCCGATCGGCGCGCTGTTCGGCACCGCTAGTGAGCACATGTCGACGCTGATCCGCGGTGAGGTGGAGCTGGCCAAGGCCGAGATCACCACGTCTGCCAAGCGGGGTGGGATCGGCGCGGGAATGTTCGGCGCCGCCGGCGTGATTGCGCTGTTCTCGGTGGTTTTTCTGTTCATCGCCCTCGCCGAGGGCCTGGTCGCCCTCGGTTTGCCGCGGTGGGTGTCCTACCTCATCGTCTGGGCCTTCTTCGTCGCGATCGCCGGGCTACTCGCCCTCATCGGCATGCGCATGCTGAAGAAGGTCAAGGCTCCCGAGCGGACCATCGAGACCCTCAAGGACTCCAAGGAACTGCTCTCCCGCCAGGCTCCTGGCCAGCGCAGTCCCGGGATCGCCCGCACACCGTGACGTGACCCCGTACGACTGCTCAACTGCGTCACGGCGCGCTGCGTGATGATGCACCCGCGCCGGGCTGACCGACCCGACGCCAGTTCGGTCCTTCTGGCCGGCCCGTGGGTGCACAACGACTATTCGACCAACGGCGTCCGGCTCCATGTCGCTGAGGCTGGCAGCGGTCCGTTGATCCTTCTGCTGCACGGCTTTCCGCAGTTCTGGTGGACTTGGCGACATCAGATCGTCGCGCTCGCCGATGCCGGATACCGGGTTGTGGCGCCAGATCTGCGTGGTTACGGGGCCAGCGACAAGCCGCCGCGCCCGTACGACGTGATGACGACAGCCGCCGACATCGCCCGCCTGGTGTCGGCGATGGGAGAACGCGAGGCCACCCTCGTCGGGCATGACCTCGGTGGCAGCGTGGCCTGGACGGTGGCGCGGTTCCGGCCCGATGTCATAGCTCGGCTGGTGATCCTGTCCGCGCCGCATCCGCGCCGGTGGCGAGCGGCACTGGTCAGTGACTTCAAGCAGATCGGGGCCAGCAGCCACGTCTTCGGGTTTCAGACGCCGCGGATCCCCGAACAGCGGCTGACTCGTGATGGAGCGGTCGAGGTCGGCCGGCTGATGACCGAATGGGCAGGGGAACGCTGGGCGTCCACTGTGGACTTCGCTGAGGCGCGAGAGCGGTATCAACAAGCCATGCTGATCCCGCAGGCCGCGTACGGGGCGCTGGAGCACTACCGCTGGGCCGTACGCTCGCTCCCACGGCCCGACGGCGTGCGGTACACCCGGCGGATGTCGATCCCAGTCGGGATGCCGACGCTGCAACTGCACGGCGCCCAGGACTCCTGCATTCTCCCGACGACTGCTCAGGGATCAAGTCGGTACGTCTCCAGTACCTATGAGTGGCAGACGATTTCACACACCGGGCACTTCCTGCCCGAGGAGGTCCCGGACCTGGTGACCGGGGAGATCCTGCGCTGGATCAAGAGCTGAGCGCGGTCAGCTAACGCAAGGCCCGGAATCGACCTCGCTGCTCGACGATGCGCCCTGGTCAGCGGCGGCAGCGACCTGCCCGGCCGACAGTGCATACCCGGTCGACGGGTCATCGATGGCCGACGCGAACACCACGCCGAGCACAGAGCCGTCCACGTCCAGCAGCGGCCCGCCGGAGTTACCCGAGCGGACCTGTCCGAACAGCGAATACACCTCGCGTGACACGGTGGCGTCAGCCCGGAAGTTCGGACCCCGGATCTCACTCAGATCGCGGATCCGAGCGGCACCGACCTGCAGATCGCCGCCCCCCGGGTAACCCATGATGATCGCGTCAGCCCCTGAGTTGCGCGCTGTCGTCGCGAGGGTCAGCGGCACCTGCGGCAGGCCGGGGACGGCAAGTATGGCGATGTCGAGCTGCTCGTCGACGTAGACGATCCTCGCCTCGTACTGCTCGCCCTCGGCCAGCACGCTCGGATCGTCAACACCAGCCAGCACATGGGCATTGGTCATCACCCGCTCGTCGGCGTACACGAAACCCGAGCCGTTGATCCCCCGGGCACAGCTTGGCGCCTGCCCGCTGACTTTCACCACCGACCCGCTGACCTGGCTCACCACCGGGTTGGACATCAGCGCCTCGTCCGGCGCGGCTACGGCGGGAACGACCGTCTGGGTGAGCGGATCCAGGACATCGGGTAGGCCCTGTCGGTCCAGCGATTCGCGCAACGATTGATAGAGCGTACGAACCGGATCCGGAACCGTCCCGTCCACGGCCTGCAGGATCTGGGACTGGCGTACCTGGCTGGACAGCGTCGGGAACGGGGATGCGGCCAGCGGTGTTGCCACGATCCAGGCCACCAGCAGCACGGTGAGCGCGGACAGGACCGTCCCCAGTACGGAGTCGACGACTCGGGCCGGGCGCCAGGTCACCACCTGCCGCAGTCTCGTGCCCAGCAACCCGACCGCGAACTGCCCGAGGCCGGCGAGCCCGAAGACGACGAACAGCGCGAGAACCACGCGAACGACCGCGTCGTCGGTGGCCGCCGTTGCCAGCGGACCCGCTATCTGGGCGCCGAGGACGATGCCGAGCAGAAAGCCGAAAAAGGAAAAGGCCGAGGTGATCAGGCCGTGCCGATAGCCGTTGACGGCGAAGACCAGCGCGAAGGCCACGATGATCAGGTCGACCATGTCAGCCCAGCCCGGCAACAGGGGAAGTTTGGTGCGTACCTAACGTCGCAGGGGTCCCCTGAGTCGGTTCGCCGACGGGGGCGATCATGCGGCGACGGTCATCACGCCGGTATGGCCGAGCGCTTCGTGGAAGGAGCAGATGAAGGCGTACTCCCCCGGCGTGCTGATGCTGAACTCGATCGTGTCCGACTCGGACGGGGCGACCACCGGTACCGATTCGGCGATGTCACTCGGGTTAGGCCCCGGCGGGAAGGCCAGGCTGTGGGTCAGCTGTACGGCCAAGTTGTCCAACGTGATCCGCACCTGGCCCGGCAGCACGGTGAACGCGGCTGGTACGAAGCGGTAGTCGTCCGAGGACACCAGCGTCATGGCTTGAACGCCATCCGGACCCACGGTCACGTCACCTGCCGCGTTCCCCCGGTCGGGCTCCTGCGGCTCGGGGCTTGCGCCGCAGCCGCTGAGCGAAGCCACCAGGACGGCGGTCGCGGTCAAGGCGAGGGCCACGCAGCGATGCCGAGGAACCAGCACCTTCACGCAAGCTCCGATTGCAGGCCGGTCGGGATCTGCAGTTCCCGGATGACGGTGGTATCCCATGGCCGCGCCCAGCCGCCCAACTCCAGCAACATCGACAGCAGACCAGCGGTGAATCCCCAGACCACCATGCCCGCCACGGCGAAGGCCGGACCGACATATCCAGACGGATGCCGTACCTGGAACCGGTTGCCCGGATCGACCAGCTCGGCGATCGGTACGCGGGCCACCGAGGCCACTTCGCCCGGATCGTTGACGCCAACCGGTCCAGGGGTGTGCCAGTACGCCAGGACCGGGGTCACGACGTACCCCGAGGGAGCCAGATAGAGAACCGGCAGTGTGGCCAACACGCTGACTCCAGCCGGATCCAGGCCGACCTCCTCGGCGGCCTCGCGCAACGCCGTCGCAGTGACATCAGCATCACCGGGCTCGACGGCTCCCCCTGGAAAGGCCGGCTGTCCGGCGTGCTTGCGCAGCATCGCCGTCTTCTCGATCAGGAGGATGTCCGGAGCGCCGTCGCTGTCGGCGATCAGCATCAGTACGGCCGAGGCTCGGCCGCCCTCCTCAGGCGGTGCCCACCTGGCCAGGTGCTCCTCGGCCAGCCCACCGACCCGCTCGGCCAGTGCGGTGAGGTACGACGGCATCCGCGCCGCCTGCGCCGTCACGGTGTCACTCCGTGCTCCGCACGGACGTGCCCTTCGGGCGCTGTGTTCGCTGCGCTCCTCCAAATCGC
>JACCUM010000232.1 GCA_013811805.1 Geodermatophilaceae bacterium
TCGGATCCGGAGTCCTACATCCACCGGATCGGCAGGGTCGGACGGGCGGGGCGCGAGGGCGTGGCGGTCACGCTGGCCGAGCCCCGCGAGCACCGGATGCTCAAGGCGATCGAGCGGATGACCAAGCAGCCGATCGTCATCGAGAAGGTCCCGACTGTCGCCGACCTGCGGGCTCGGCAGTTGGAGCTGACCCGCGCCGCCCTGCACGAGAGCCTCCTGGACGACGACCTGGACTCCTATCGGGTTGTGGTCGAGACCCTCACCGATGAGTTCGACGTCGTGCAGGTGGCCCTGGCCGCGGTCAAGCTGGCCCACGAGGCCAGTGCAGCGGCGACCGACGACGAGCACATCCCGCAGATCGCGGCACGTCCGATCAAGGAGATCCGCGGCCGGGCCCAGTCGGCTGGCCGATTCGATGGCGCGGGCGGCGGGGAGTCCGGCGCCGGAGGTCGACCGGATTCCGCGCCTCGAGGTGGACGGCGTGGTGGCGCGTTCGAACCGGGCATGGCTCGGCTGTTCGTGGGTGCTGGGCGGGTCGCGAAGATTCGGCCGAAGGACCTGGTCGGTGCCATTGCCAACGAGTCCCGGCTCAGCGGCCGAGACATCGGGGCCATCGAGATCGCCGACCGCTTCTCCCTCGTCGAGGTGCCCGAGGACTCCGCCGACGAGGTCATCGCCGCACTGCGGGCAAGCACGATCAAGGGCAAGAGCGTGCAGGTACGTCGGGATCGCGGCGGCCGCTGAACCGCTCTCCGGGACTTTCTCCGGAGAAAGTCACTTCTGCGGCCGGTCAGACCGCACTTTCTCCGGAGAAAGTCCGGTTTGTGTCCGGGTCCAGGTCCGGTGCGTGGCTCGCGCGCGGTCAAGGTCGGCCGGGGTGTCGACGTCGATCCACGGCGCCGGCGCATCGCCGGTCGCGGGTAGCTCGATCCGGGTCACGTTGACCGCCCGGACGAGCTCGCCCATGGCCCGTCCGGGTAGCGGCGCAAGCCGAGCCAGGGCGGTGCGCAACGGCGCGACCCGCCAGGCCCCGAGCAGATACTGGTCACGACCGGACTGGTCAACCACGAGCGCCACATCGGCACCAGCGCTGCGGCCCAGTGCGGCTACGAGCCGATCGATGACCTCCGGAGCGAGAAAAGGTAGATCCGCGGCAACCACCACCACAGTGGGCGCCGAGATGTTGACTAAGCCGGCGCTCATCCCCGCGACCGGGCCCGAGCCGGCCGGCTGCTCCTGGATGACCAGGACCCCGTCAGCGACCGGCTGCGGGGGTCCGACGACGACTCGCGTACCGGCACCACGTACGGCCAGCAGAACGTGCTCGAGCATCGTCGCCTCGCCGATGGTCAGCTGCGGCTTGGCCTGGCCCGACATCCGGCTGCTGCGTCCTCCGGCGAGCACGATCGCGTCGTAGCGGGCGGCCATCCACGCAGGCTATCCGCGGCTCCGCCCGGAGGTCGGCGCCGCCGCACTAACCTTGAGGACATGGCTCGGCTGACCAGCCGTCGGCCCGTGCTACGGGTCCGCGACGGCGCACGGGAGACCCGGCCCGACGTACTCGCCGCCGAGGAGCCACTCGAGATCCGGATCTCCGGCACGCCGCTCGCTGTCACGATGCGCACGCCGGGAGCGGACTGGGACCTCGTCCACGGGTTCCTGGCCACCGAAGGCGTGATTCGCAGGTCCGAGGACATCCGGACGCTGAGGTATTGCGACAGCGTCGACGACACCGGGCGCAACACCTACAACGTCAGCGACGTCGAGCTCGCCGTAGGTGTCGCACCTCCCGACGCTTCGGTGACCCGGAATTTCTACACGACCAGTTCGTGCGGGATCTGTGGCAAGGCCAGCATCGATGCGGTCACCGTGGACTCGCCGTACGACCTGCACGCCGACCTGAACCCGGTGAGCCTGGACATCGTCCTCGGGCTGCCGGAGAAGCTGCGCGCGGCGCAGGACGTCTTCGACAGGACCGGGGGCCTGCACGCGGCCGGGATCTTCACCTCCGCGGGGGAGTTGCTGGTCGTTCGCGAGGACGTCGGGCGGCACAACGCCGTCGACAAGGCGATCGGCGCCATGGTCCGCGAGGATCGGCTGCCGATGATCGGGTGCATCCTGATGGTCTCCGGGCGGGCATCGTTCGAGCTGACCCAGAAGGCACTGCTGGCCGGGATCCCGACGCTCGCGGCGGTCTCGGCGCCGTCGTCGCTGGCCGCCGACCTGGCCGACGAGGCCGGGATGACGCTGATCGCGTTCGTACGCGGCACCGGCTGCAATGTCTACACCGGACACTCCCGAATCACCTGACGGAGCGCGACAGATGGCGGGGCCGGACATCCGGCGGGGTCGTAACCTGATGTCGCAGGTTTGCAGGGGACTCGCGCGGCGTGTTGTCGGCAAAGCTACGACACCTGGCGCAAGCACATCAGCAGGGCGGCCCGAGCGGGTCGGCGAGTTGAGTCGGCCACGGCCGGCCCGCCGGCGGGCTACTGCTGGTGATCGCCACCGCGGAGTTGGCTGACGATGTGCCCGAGCAGCGGCCCGAGCACGGCCAATCCGTCACGGACGCCTCCGGTCGAGCCGGGCAGATTCACCACCAGCGAGCGGCCGGCCACCCCCGCGAGGCCGCGGGAGATCACCGCGTACGGCGTCTGGTCCTGCCCGTAGCGGCGCAGCGCCTCCGCCAGCCCCAGCACCTCACGGTCGAGCACCGGCGCGGTGGCCTCCGGGGTCACGTCGGTGGGTGACAACCCGGTGCCGCCGGTCGTCACGATCACCTCGGCGCCCGAGTTGACCGCAGCTCGGAGCGCGGCGGTGAGGGCAGCGGCATCGTCCGGCAACACTTCGGGCCCGCTCACGGTCAGACCGAGTTCGGCCAAGCCGGTGGCCAGCACCTGACCACTGCGGTCCTCGTAGACCCCTGCACTGGCCCGATTCGACGCAGTGATCACGTGCGCTCGAACAAGTGGTACCGCTGGCGATTTCCCAGGCTGCTGGCCGCGATCGTCGTGCACACCCCCCTGGTCGGCCGAAAAATCATCCATCGACTAGCCCTCCCTCTCGTGTCCAGTCGCCGGACTTTCCGCCGGTCTTGGTCAACAACTGCACACCCGCAATTTCGGCGGACTTGTCGACGGCCTTTACCATGTCGATCACGGTCAACGCGGCCACCGACACAGCGGTCAGCGCTTCCATCTCGACACCGGTACGGTCGGCCGTACGTACGGTCGCGGTGATCTCGACGCAGTCATCGGCGACACTCAGGTCAACCGAGACCCCGTGCAGCGCAAGGGGATGACACAGCGGGATCAGTTCAGAGGTGCGCTTGGCACCCTGGATGCCGGCGATCCGGGCGGTAGCCAAGGCATCTCCCTTGGGGACGCCCTCGCCGCGCAACAGCGCGACGACCTCGGCGCTGACCAGGACGCGCCCATACGCCGTCGCCGACCGTAGGGTCACCGCCTTGGCGGTCACGTCGACCATCCGCGCGGAACCGCGCTCGTCCAGGTGCGTCAGCCGTTGCTCGGTCATGTCAGATCCCTTCCAACAGCCAGACCTCGACGGTATCGCCGACGGCCATCTGTTCGGTGTCCTCGGGGATGACCACGAGGCAGTTGGCTCGGGCCAAGTGGGCGAGCAAATGCGAGCCGGGGCCACCTACCTGGCTGACGTTGCCGTCGGCGAAGAATCCGCGTAAGAACTGTCGCTTCCCGGCGGGTGAGGTGACATCGGCGACGAGTCTCGCCTCGATGCGGGGGCGGTCAACCGCCGGCAGGCGCATTGCCGTACGCAGGGCCGGGCGCAGGAACACCTCGAAGGACACGAAGGCGCTCACCGGGTTGCCGGGCAGGGTCACCACCGGCACATCGCCGACCCGCCCCCAGCCCTGGGGTCCACCCGGTTGCATGGCGACCTTGGCGAAGGACACCGTGCCGAGGTCGGAGAAGGCGTCCTTGACAACTTCGTACGCGCCCGCGCTGACCCCTCCCGAGGTGACCAGAAGGTCCGCGTCGGCGGTCTCACTTTCGACGGTGGCCAGGAACTCCTCTACGTCATCGGGCACGAAGTGCACTGCCCGGGCACTGCCGCCCGCGTCCTCGATGGCGGCGCATAACTGCACGCTGTTGGACTCGTAGATCTGGCCGGGCTGCAGGCTCTGACCCGGCTCGATCAACTCGCTACCGGTGGATAGGACGACCACCCTCGGCCGGCGGTAGACCGGCAGCCCGGCGTGACCGATCGCGGCCGCGAGACCGAGCTGGGCCGGGTACAGCACCCGTCCGGCCGCCAGGGCGACCTGTCCGGCGGCGATGTCCTCGCCGATCGAGCGGATGTGTGCCCCAGCCGTCGGCGCGGTATCGATCGTCACCCGATCCGTGCGGGCGTTTGTGTGTTCCACCGGGACGATGGCGTCGGCCCCCGGCGGCAACAGAGCCCCAGTCATGATCCGTTGCGCCGTACCAGGTTCCAACGGGGACACCGACGTACGCCCCGCGGGGATGTCGTCGGCCACGCTCAGGGTCGTGGGTACCGCGGCGACGTCGGCCGCGCGTACGGCGTAGCCGTCCATGGCCGAGTTGTGAAAGGGGGGCAGCGCAGTGACCGAGGCAACATCCTGGGCCAGGACCAGGCCACGCGCCCGAGCCAGCGGAATGGTCTCCACCGGCATCAGGGGGAGCAGCGCGGCGATGGTGGCTCGGTGTTCCTCAACGGTGCGCACATCCCGATCCTGCCTCAGTTGCCTCTGGCTTGCCTGTCGAGTCCAGCCCGAGCAGGCATGGATAGTTAGGCTGGCCGCGGTGAAGGTTGGCAGGGCGGTCCGTGCGTGCGCAGCGGCGCTGATCGTGATCGTCCTCAGCGGGTGTACGTCGGTCGTGACCGGCCAGGCAAGCCCGGCCCCGCTCGCCGAACAGGCGGCCGGGCCGACCACCGCCGACCCCATGCCCGCGCCGGAGGTCAGCGACGGCACCATCGCCGAGGCACATCGGATCGCCGGGGCAACGGTGCAGCCCGAGTTCGTCTTCAGCGAACTGGACAATTCTTGCCTGCCGACCTTCCCGGTGGTCTCGCCGGAGAATCTCGAGTTCACGATCTTCGCCGAAGGAACAGCGGCCGCGACGTACAAGACCTATGGGTTCGTGGCCGGCTGGGTCAGCTGCCGGAACGAGGTCGATGGGCCGCGTAGCGCGATCGCGTTTGCCGCGGAGATGTCGGATCCGGACTCCGCCGCCGTGGCCGCTGAGGAACTTGCGGCCGACTTCGTGGACATGAACGGCTCGGAGCGGGTCGAGGTACCCGGATTTGAAGGCCTGCCGGCCGTTTCCAGCACCGATGTGGTCAACGGCGAAGACAAGGTCACCCTCGAGGTCCTGCAGCCGGTCGGCCGCATGCTTGCCTATCTGTATTACACCGATTCCCAACTCGACCGAGCACAGGAGGCTGTCGCTGAGTTGCTGGAGGAGCAGCGTCAACTTCTCGGAGACTTCGAACCGACTCCGCAGGCCGAGATCGCCGACGTCGAACCGGATCCGTACGACTTGGCCGGCCGTACCGCCGCACCGCCCGGGGAGCCGGACCTGTTCACCGGCAGCTTCGACCTACCGGGCTATCTGCACCTGTCCATCGATCCGCGGGTCGAAGCTGAGCTGCTCCCCGAAAATGACTTCGTCGGGCTCTACAACCGCAGCAGCTATGACGAGGCCACCAACGCGAATTATCAGTTCCAGACCTACGAACTCGGGTCGTCTGCGCAGGCCGACGCCGTTCTGGCGGAGTTCACCAGGATCGAGCAGCAGGAATTCACCGATCGGGTGATTTTCACCCTCCCGGAGGATCCGACGATCCCGTGCTACTACATCCCAGCCACTCAGGAAGGTGGTCAGACGTATCAACGCTGCTACAGCAGGGTCGGGCCCTATCTCGGACTGACCGACGTGTCCGCGGTCACCGACCCCGCGGACATCGCGGCAGTCAGCGGCTACGTCCAGGAGCAGATCGGCCTGATGGGCGCCCCCTGACGGGCGAGCGCATGTGGGCGTACCGGCCACCCGGCTTTGCCGGGACACCGAACAGCCGGTATCGTCGTCGGTTGGCGCACGAGCCACCGAGTCGGTGCAGCCGCGTCAGAGACCACGTGTGATCCGTCGGCGCTTTCGGGCGTGTGCAGCGCGGACCAGCATGAATGACAGAGAAAGAAGGCAGGACCGTGCGCACGTACAGCCCCCGACCTGGCGAGGTCGATCGCCACTGGCACGTCATCGATGCCACCGACGTCGTCCTCGGGCGGCTGGCCAGCCAGGTCGCTGTGCTGTTGCGCGGCAAGCACAAGCCTGAGTTCGCCCCGCACGTCGACACCGGCGATTTCGTGGTCGTCATCAACGCCAGCAAGATCGCCCTGACCGGCAACAAGCGAACCGACAAGATCGTCTACCGGCACTCCGGCTATCCCGGTGGCCTTCGGCAGCGTCCGGTCGGCGAGCTGCTCGCTTTCCGCCCGGAGCGGGTCATCGAGACGGCCGTCAAGGGCATGCTGCCGCACAACACGCTCGGTCGGAAGATGCTCACCAAGCTCAAGGTGTACGGCGGTCCGACTCACCCGCACACCGCTCAGACGCCCGAACCCTTCGAGATCAAGCAGGTTGCCCAGTGACCGCCGTACTCACCGACAAGCCGGTCCAGACCGTCGGCCGCCGCAAGCAGGCGATCGTACGAGTCCGCCTCGTGCCCGGCACGGGACAGTTCAAGCTGAACGGCCGCACCTTGAGCGAGTACTTCCCGAACAAGCTGCACCAGCAGCTCATCCGCGAGCCGTTGGTCACCTTGGACCGGGTCGGTAGCTACGACATCGTGGCGCTGCTGCACGGCGGCGGCGTCACCGGTCAGGCCGGTGCCTTGCGCCTGGCCATCGCCCGGGCGCTGGTCGTGCTGGACGAGGACGACCGCGCGGTGCTGCGCAAGGCCGGCTTCATGACGCGTGACCCGCGGGCCAAGGAGCGCAAGAAGTACGGCCTGAAGAAGGCCCGCAAGGCGCCTCAGTACTCCAAGCGCTGACCTCGGTGCCGCCGCCGATGGGTCGGCTGTTCGGTACCGACGGTGTCCGGGGACTGGCCAACGGCGATCTCACCCCCGAGCTAGCACTTTCCGTCGCCGTGGCAGCGGCCGAGGTTCTCACTGGCGAGAAGTCAGCGGGCTCCCCCAACTCTGCACCCTCGGCCGGGTCTGCGCACCGCCGGTTGGCGCTGGTTGGCTCCGATTCTCGCGCAAGCGGGGAGATGCTCGAAGCCGCTGTGGTTGCGGGCCTGAGTAGTGCCGGTGTCGACGTGCTCCGCTGTGGCGTCATTCCCACGCCAGGACTTGCCTTTCTCACGGCCGACTCCGGAGCCGAACTGAGCGTGATGCTCTCGGCCAGTCACAATCCGATGCCCGACAACGGCATCAAGCTGTTCACCCGCGGGGGGCACAAGCTCTCCGACGAGCTCGAGGAGATCATCGAGGCTCGAGTCCGGCGGGGTCCGACGGATCGGGAACGGCCGGTCGGCGCCGACGTGGGCAGGGTGCACGACGATGTGTTGGGTGCGGCGCGGTACCGCGAGCATCTGCTCGCAGCGCTTCCCCATCGCCTCGACGGGCTGACCCTGGTGGTGGACTGCGCCAACGGCGCTGCTTCCTCCCACGCGCCGAGGGTGTACACCGACGCCGGCGCGACCGTGCACACCATCGGTGATGCCCCGGACGGCCTGAACATCAACGACGGCTGCGGCTCCACCCACCTGGGCCCGCTGCAAGAGGCGGTCGTCGAGTTCGGGGCCGACTTGGGAATCGCACACGACGGTGATGCCGATCGCTGCCTTGCCGTCGACGCCGACGGTCAGATCGTGGACGGTGACTCGATTCTCGCCGTGTGCGCGATAGCGCTGCAGGAAGCCGGCCGCCTCGCCCAGGACACCGTCGTGGCCACAGTGATGAGCAATCTCGGATTCGGCAAGGCCATGGCCGCAGCCGGCATCTCGGTCCTGACCACAGACGTCGGCGACCGATATGTACTGGACGCACTCCGTGCCAAGAGCCTCTCCCTCGGCGGGGAACAGAGTGGGCACATCATCTTCTCCGAGCACGCCACTACCGGCGACGGTTTGCTCACCGCTCTGATGCTCGCCGGCCGGATGGCAGCGACCAGGCAGAGCGCTGCCGAACTGGCCTCCGTGGTGACCCGACTGCCGCAGATCTTGCTCAACGTGGCCGTCTCTGACCGCAGCGCCGTGGCCGAGTCCGATGCCGTGACCGACGCCGTCCGGGTCGCCGAGGACGAACTCGGAGACACCGGCCGGGTGCTGTTGCGGCCTTCCGGAACGGAGCACCTGGTCCGCGTTATGGTCGAGGCACCGACACAGGAGCAAGCCGATGCGGTCGCCCAGCGCTTGGCCGCCGTTGTTGCCGCCAGCTGACTCTCCGGGTCATGCGCAAACCATGGATGCAGCGTCGGGCCCTGCCGGGTGCTGATTGGTGATCTTGACCTTATGGTGGCGACACGCCGACGCAGCGCTCGGAAAACCACCAGAAGGTCAAGATCACGAGGTTGGGGCATGACCGACGCGACCTTGGTCAGATAGTGGCGTTGGCCACCGGTACGGCGAAGACCTCACACCAGATCAGGACGGTGACCGGGTCACCACCGCCAGGAAGAACGCCGGACGGGATCTCGTAGTTCTGATCGCCGACGGTTCCCTTCAGGTCGCCCAGCAGTGTGCCGCCTTCAGGGACGGACACGTTCGCACCGGAGACCACGTACACGTCGTAATCCGGTCCGGACTCGACGGAGAACTGCTCGAACCGGACTAGCAGCGACCCGTCCTCGAGCTGGATCAGCCTGGCCACGCCGGCGGCGTCATGATCGATGCCGACGAATTGGGCCGTGCCGACCTCGACCGGGCCGGCTGGTGGGGGAGGAGGTGGTGGCGCCGGCGACGAGCTCACCGGTGGGGCCGAGCTTGCCGGCGGGGCGGAGCCGGTGCTCTCGTCGGGTGCCGTCGAGGCTGAGGGCGCCGCGACGGCGTCCAAACCTTCGGGGGCGGCTTCGTTCACTGAAGATGACACGTAGGACGGCAGCACGGCGATTACCACTGCGGCGACCAGCGGCACGAGCCCGGCCAACTGGCCGGCCCAGCCGCGCCGGGTCAACCGCGCAACACCGACGAGCGCGGCCACGGTGAGCACCCCGGCGGCGATCCCGAACCCGACCGCTTTCCAGCTTTCGGCGCCGGAGACGACCGCACCCACGTGGGTGACGGCCCAGAAGGTGACGAAGGCACCGATCAGGAGGTACGGGATCCAGCCCCATCGCGGCCAGCGAACCCGAGCCGTGGTCGTACCGGTGCGGCTATCCGACGCGTCAACCGACCGTTCGTCGGTGGCACGTGACGAGGTCGGTACCTGGGACGTACCGGCTTGGTCCTCGATGGGGGTGGAGTGCCTGGTCACCGGATGAGCGTCCCACGGCCAGGAGCGCGAAGCGGTGACGTGTTGGTGACTACCCTGGGTCGCATGTGCGGCATCATCGGCTACGTCGGGGCGTCGTCAGCGGAGGACGTCGTTCTCGCGGGACTTCGGCGCATGGAGTACCGCGGATACGACTCTGCCGGCATCGCGCTGGTGACCGCCGACGGGCTGGCCATCGCCAAGAAGGCGGGCAAACTGGCGAACCTGGAGAAGGTGCTCGCCGATCAGCCGCTTCCGCCGGCCACCACCGGAGTGGGTCACACCCGCTGGGCCACACACGGGCCACCCGTCGATCGCAACGCGCACCCGCACATCTCGGACGATGGCAAGGTCGCAGTCGTCCACAACGGCATCATCGAGAACTTCGCGGCGCTGCGCAGTGAACTCGAACGCCAGGGAGTCGAGTTGTCCTCCGACACCGACACCGAGGTCGTCGCGCACCTGCTGGCCGGTGCTTACGACTCGTCGACCGAACCTGCCACCGATCGGTTCGCTGCCGCCATGCGCGCAGTGTGTCTCCGGCTCGAAGGCGCCTTCACTCTCGTGGCCATCCACACCGACCACCCCGGGCAAGTCGTCGGCGCCCGGCGCAACAGCCCACTCGTGGCCGGGATCGGAGAGGGGGCCGGGGAGTATTTCCTCGGCAGTGACGTGTCGGCCTTCATCGCGCACACCCGGGACGCCCTCGAACTCGGCCAAGACCAAGTTGTCACCCTTGATGTGGAGCACGGGATCGCAGTCACGGACCTCGCGGGTACGTCGCTGCAGCCCAGGCGCTTTCATGTCGATTGGAGCGCTGCCGCCGCAGAAAAGGGTGGATACCCATGGTTCATGCTCAAGGAGATCGACGAGCAGCCGGCCGCCATCGCCGACACCCTGCGCGGCCGGCTGGCCGACACCGGCCAGATAGTTCTCGACGAGGTACGGCTCTCCGACGAGGATCTCCGCGATATCGACAAGGTCTTCATCGTCGCCTGCGGAACGTCCAATCACGCCGCGATGGTGTCGAAGTACGCGATCGAGCACTGGACTCGGTTGCCCTGCGAGGTCGAGCTTGCCAGTGAGTTCCGCTATCGCGACCCGGTGCTCGACCGCTCGACGTTGGTGATCGCGATCAGCCAGAGCGGCGAGACCATGGACACGTTGATGGCCTTACGGCACGCCAAGGACCAGCGGGCCCGGGTGCTGGCAATCTGCAATACGAACGGATCGACGATCCCCCGGGAGTCCGACGCGGTCCTCTACACCCGCGCCGGACCCGAGGTCGCGGTCGCGTCGACGAAAGCCTTCCTGGCTCAGCTGGCCGCCTGTTATCTCGTCGCGCTCTACCTCGCCCAAGCCCGTGGGACCAAGTATGCCGACGAGATCGCCACTATCGTCGCCCAGCTGAACAAGCTCCCCGACGCCGTCGCCGAGACCCTCGGCCGGATGGACCAGGTACGTGCGATCGGACGGGAGCTGGCAAAGGAGCCGACCATCCTGTTCGTCGGTCGGCACGTCGGTTACCCCGTGGCCCTCGAGGGAGCGCTGAAGCTCAAGGAACTCGCCTATATCCACGCCGAAGGATTCGCGGCGGGCGAACTGAAGCACGGCTACATCTCGCTCATCGAGCAGGGCACTCCCGTAGTGGCGGTGGTTCCCGCACGAGGCCGAAACAGCGTGCACAGCAAAGTCATCAGCAACATCCAGGAGATTCGTGCGCGCGGTGCGAAGACCATCGTGATCGCCGCCGACGGTGACGACGAAGTTGCGCCGTACGCCGATCACCTGATCCACGTCCCGAAGACACCGACCCTGCTGGCCCCCGTGCTGACGACTATCCCCATGCAGGTTCTCGCCTGCGAGATCGCCGACACCCGAGGCTTGGACGTCGACCAACCACGCAATCTGGCCAAGTCCGTCACGGTCGAGTAGCCCTCGCTCTCATGCCGCGAGTGCCCGCAACAACCGCCCCGTGATCGTCGGGGTCGGTATCGACGTCGTACCCGTCGAGCGATTCGACCGCGCGCTGATCCGTACGCCGAGCATGCGCGCCAAGTTGTTCACCGAGGTCGAGCAGACCAGCGCCTCCGGGCGGCCCCGGCACGCCGAATCTCTGGCGGCCCGCTTCGCGGCGAAGGAGGCACTGGCCAAGGCCCTCGGCGCTCCCGGCGGCCTGGCGTGGACCGACGCCGAGGTGCATACCGACGACAACGGCGATCCCCGCCTGAAGGTCACCGGGACGGTGGCTGCTCGGGCCGCAGCACTCGGTGTGACCCGGCTGCACCTGTCCATGTCACATGACGGGGGAATCGCATCGGCGGTGGTCATCGCCGAGGGTGAGCCGTCGCCGTGACCCGTTGTCCGGTGAAGCGGGGTCTGTGCGCGTGATCGGTCTGTACGAGGTGGCCGCGGTGCGTGCGGCCGAGCAGGCGCTGTGGCGCACGGTGCCTGAGGGCGCGCTGATGGATCGCGCCGCCGCGGGGCTTGCGGCGTACTGCACTCGGTGGCTCCGACGGGCCTACGGCGCGCGGGTGGTGGTCCTGGTCGGCGCCGGTGACAACGGCGGCGACGCCCTGTTGGCTGCCGCACACCTGGCCCGCCGTGGTGCCGCTGTGGTCGCGGTGGCGCTGCAAGTGGATCGGTTGCACGCGCGCGGCGCCGCGGCGTTGCGACGTGTCGGCGGACAGGTTCGCCCACTGGATACCATCTCCGATCTGAAAGCTCTTGTCGGGCAAGCCGAATTGATTCTCGACGGGATCGTCGGTATCGGGACGACCGGTGAACTCCGGGCCCCGGCCGACGAGGTGGTCGAGGCGGCCAACGACGCACCCGGCCTTCGGGTGGCGGTGGATGTGCCCAGCGGCGTACATCCCGACACCGGCGTCGTGGATGGACCGGCGTTCCGAGCCGACCGAACCGTGACGTTCGGGGCGACCAAACTCGGCCTGACCGTCGGCAGGGGCCGCGAACACGTCGGCGAGCTCGAGGTTCTGGACCTCGGGTTGGCTCCCCATCTCCCCGAACCGACAGCGTTGCAGCTGACCGACGGTGATGTTGCGGGTCTCCTGCCGCGGGCGGGCCACGTCGACGACAAGTACAGCGGCGGCATTCTGGGTGTTGCCGCCGGATCGGCTGAATACCCGGGCGCGGCCGTGCTCAGCGTCGGAGGCGCCCTGCGGATGCGATCGAGCCTGGTCCGGTACATCGGACCCGCGGCCTACGGCGTGAGCGGCGCGTGGCCGGAGGCGGTGAGCGCCGATGCGGCGCCGACCGACGCCGGCCGGGTCCAGGCCTGGGCGGTCGGTCCGGGTCTGGGACGCGACAAGCGTGCCGCACAGGTGCTCACCGACGTGCTGCGGATGGACGTACCCGCGGTCGTGGATGCCGACGGTCTGCGCCTGCTGGCGCGGCGCCGGGAGCTGCTACAGCGTCGATCGTCGGTGACGGTGCTGACGCCGCACGACCGGGAGTTCGAGGACTTCGGCGTACCCCTCGGCGCCGATCGGGTGGCTGCGGTGACCGAGCTCGCGGCGCGGCTCGGGGTGACCGTGCTGCTCAAGGGCGCCGCCACGATCGTCGTGGAGCCGGACGGGCGCACCTACGTCAATGCGACGGGCACCCCGGCCCTGGCCACGGCCGGAACGGGAGACGTGTTGACCGGCATGATCGGGTCCCTGCTCGCTGCGGGCATGGCCCCGGGCCTGGCCGCCGCTGTGGGCGCATATGTGCACGGCCGCGCCGGCCAGATCGCCGCGCGCGGGGGAGCGCTCCTGGCCACCGATCTGATCGCCGCGATTCCGGCTGCACGCGACAGCGTGGCGCCTGACTGAGCGCGGCGCCCGGTTTGCCCCGCTTCCGGTCACCAGGGCTGCCATCGATCAGATCTCGACGGTCGGCGGGATGGTGCGGATCGATATCGAGGAGGGCGGTTGCTGCGGTTCGACCTGGGTGTTCAGCCAAGCTGAACCAGCGTCATCCGACCAGGTGTTCGGCTGCCCCGGTGCCCTCCTCGCTGTGAGCGCGGCTGCGCTTGCACTCCTGGCCGAGGCGCGCCTCGACTACGGCGCAAAGCTGAAGCCACCCCGGTACCGGGTGTTGGGTACGCCGGGCGAGCGCTGCCCGTGCCGCCGGTCCTTCGGTCACCCGTGGCCCGGTCCGGGCCAACCGGACTGCCGTGCTGTTCACACCAATGCCCTGGGATGTTGCGAGAGGAGCCGGGGGAGCCTCGGCGTGATCGCGGAGCAGTGATGTGCGGATATCTGCAGTTTCGGCCGTAATTCTGCCGGTTCCCGCACATTGCCGAGGGCCCACCCGCCGACTCAAGGCGGGGACGGTCCAGGCGTGGTCGGGGATCACTCGGATCGCCACCGTGTAGGTGCTCGTGAAGTGCTCGGCCGTCATTCCGATCGCCTCCAACAGTCCTGCGTACTTGTCCTGCAACTCCGGCAGTGTGTCGGCCGACGGTGCGTCCGGCGCGAGCTCGGCAGGACCGGCGAGCACGACCGCATCGCCGCCGAGCGCATCGAAATTGAAGTTCAGCGTCACTCGATCGTTGGCCGTGATGTGCCGCAGCTTCGCTGCCCCCGGTTGGCTGTAGATCAGAGCGCCGCCATCAGTCCAGAGGAACCAGACCAGCCGGGGCGCCGGGCGGCCGCTGGGCGTCACGGTGGTCAGCCAGACGAGCGTGTCCTAGGTGAGCCGGCGGCGGACCTGCGCTGTCATCTCGAATGCCATGGGTTCCACCTGCCCCTCGCGGTCGATCGGAGCGGGCCGGTGCAGCGCCTGTGCGCACACCTCCGCGGCGTCGCGGTCGAGGGTGGGAAGCTGGGCCGGATGCACACCACGCCTGATCGCAACCGTGCCGAGATCGTGGTCGATCTCGATGCGATCGCGGACAACGTCGCCACGCTCAAGTCCCGCGCCGACTGCCCGTTGATGGCGGTGGTCAAGGCCGATGGGTACGGACACGGCCTGGTGCCGAGCGCACGCGCGGCGGTGCGGGGCGGCGCGGACACCCTGGGTGTAACGGTCATCGAGGAAGCCTTGGCTCTGCGCCGGGCCGGCATCGGCGTCCCTATTCTGGCTTGGTTGACCGGCAGCGGCGAGGACTTGACCGAGGCATTGACCCAGGACGTCGAGTTGTCGGCCGCCTCGATCTGGATGCTCGAGGAGATCGCCGAGGCCGGGCAGGCGTGCGGCCACGTGGCGCGGGTGCACCTCAAGGTCGACACCGGCCTCTCGCGCGGTGGCGCACACATGTCCGACTGGCCGGATCTCGTAGCCGCGGCCGCCGCCGCCCAGGAGGTCGGGCAGCTGAAGGTAGGCGGAATCTGGACGCATCTGGCCTATGCGGACACTCCCGGCCACTCCACCATCACCGCCCAACTTGCGGCCTTCGACGACGCCGTACGGATCGCTGCTCGGGACGGCCTGGGCGATGTGCCCAAGCACGTGGCCAACTCCGCAGCGACGCTCACCCTGCCGGATGCCCACTACGACATGGTCCGGCCCGGGATCGCGGTCTATGGGCTGGACCCGATGGGCGGCGACCCTGCGGCGTACGGACTGCGGCCGGCGATGACGGTTCAGGCCGCGGTGACGCTGGTGAAGCGGGTCCCCGCGGGGTCCGGTGTCTCGTACGGCCATGAGTACACGACGTCAAAGCCGAGCACTCTCGCGCTGATCCCGGTCGGGTACGCCGACGGGGTTCCGCGTAACGCGACGAATGTCGGGCCGGTCTGGTTGGCGGGGGCCCGACGCACGATCGCCGGTCGGGTGTGCATGGACCAGTTCGTCGTCGACGTGGGGGATGACCCCGTACAGGCCGGCGAGACTGCTGTGCTGTGGGGACCGGGCACGGCCGGGGAGCCCACTGCTCAGGACTGGGCCACCGCGTTGCACACGATCCACTATGAACTCGTCTCCCGGGTCGGCGGTCGCCTGGCGCGTCGTTATCTGAGCTCGGTTCCGGAGGAAGTCCCGGACCCGGCTTCGCGCCCGTGAGCGGCCCCGAGCCCGGATCCAGCGCAGGGCCGGGCGCGTTGGAGGTGCTGAGCGGTGCCGCCGTCGGACTGGTCGCCGTCGGAGCCACAGCTACCGTTCTCGCGCGCCGGATCGCAGCCTTCCGGCAACGCGACGCCCGGGCCGACACGATCTTCGGTCGTGAGAACCGCACGCCGCGAGATGTCGTGCACACCGATGACGGAATCCCACTGCATGTGGAACAGATCGGACCCGACGACGCCACCCTGACTGTGATCTTCATCCACGGATACACGCTGACCAGCGGCTCCTGGTACTACCAGCGGCATGAGTTCGCCCCGCTCGGCGGACCCGCGCTGCGGCTGCTCCTCTATGACCAACGCGGCCATGGTGCCTCGGGCTGGGGTAACCCCGAGCGGGCGACCATCGACCAGATCGCCGACGACCTCGCCCGGGTCATCGACGAGCGGGTGCCAACCGGCCGCATCGCCCTGGTCGGTCATTCCATGGGTGGGATGGCGATCATGGGTCTGGCCGAGCGACGGCCGGAGCTCTTCGGCCCTCGGGTTGTCGGTGTCGCGCTCATCTCCACCTCCACCGGCAACCTCGCCTCGGTGGGTTTCGGTATGCCGCAAGCAATTACCGGCTTGAGTACGGCCGTGCTACCGGTGCTCGCCAAACTCGCGAGGAGGCGACCGGCCGTTGCCGAGCGCACCCGGCGGGTCGGCAAGGACGTCGCGTTCGTGGTCACGAAGTGGATGAGCTTCTCCGGACGCGACGTCACTCCCGGCCTGGCATCGTTCGTGGACAGGATGATCGCCTCCACTCCGGTCGACGTGATCGGTGCCTTTTATCCGTCCTTGGCCGGAATGGACAACTCTGGTGTCCTGGGCCCGCTCGAGAGCGTGGCCACGCTGATCCTGTGTGGTGACGATGATCGGACGACGCCCAAGGCACACAGCGAACTGCTGGCCGAGAAACTGCCGGGCAGTGAACTGGTCATCGTGGCCGATGCCGGCCACCTGGCCCTGATGGAACGCCCGGACGCGGTCAACGAGCACCTGAAGGCCTTCTTCCGGCGCTGCGCGCACCGCTCACCGCGTGCCCCGCTGGAGGTCCGGGTTGGCGACACCTGACAGCCTCGTCGTCAGCCTGCCGACCGCTGCCGACACGTACCGGCTCGGTCGGGATCGACTGGCACCGCTGCTCGAACCAGGTGACCTGATCATCGCCAGTGGGCCGCTGGGCGTCGGGAAGACCGCGCTGGTCCAGGGGATCGGAGCTGGGCTACAGGTGGACGGGCCGGTGCTCTCGCCCACGTTCGTGATCGCCCGCGTTCACCGTGGTGGACGAATCCCGCTGGTTCATGTCGACGCCTATCGGCTCGACTCGATCCGGGAGATCGACGACCTCGACCTGGATTCCGATCTCGCTCAGTCGGTTACGGCGGTCGAATGGGGACAGGGCCTGGTCGAGCACCTGACCGACGGGCACCTACTGATCGAGCTCAGCCTGCAGCCAGGCAATCAGGCAGGGGCAGGCAGTGAGCCCCGCACCGCCACGCTGACCGCCGGGGGCCCGGGTTGGCACCGCCGACTTTCCGCGATCATGGAGCTGTGACCAGTCTGCGTCGGCGTGTTGTGGTCACAGCTCCATGATCGCGGGTGGCTTTGGGCTGTTGCCTAGGGTGGCTGGGTGCTTGTTCTGGCTCTCGATACCGCTACCCCGACGGTCGTGCTTGGCGTCGTCGAGATCCCGTCGCCGGCCGAGTCGGGCTGGTACGGGCTTGGCTTACGGGCGGCCAGGAGCGTCCCGAGCGGCAACCGGCATGCGGAGACCCTAGGGGCACGGATCCCCGACGTTCTGGACGAGGGCGGGATCGGCATGACCGACTTGTCCGCCATCGTTGCCGGTCTCGGTCCGGGACCGTTCACCGGACTACGGGTCGGGGTGGTCACGGCGGCAGCTCTCGGCGACGCCCTGGGCGTACCGGCGTACGGGGTGTGCACCCACGACGCCATCGCAATCATGCACAAAGCCCTCGCCGGCTCGGTGCCCGACGGGACAATCGTGCCCGCCCAGGGATTCGCTGTCGTGACCGACGCCCGCAGGAAGGAGTGCTACTGGGCCGACTACGACTCCTCGGGGATCCGGATCAGCGGGCCACATGTCGAGCGGCCGGCTGACGTTGTGGCCCGGCCGAATTGGCGCCGTCACGGGTTGGTGATCGGCGATTCCACCTTCTCCGAAGCGCTCGAAACCGAAGTCGTGCCCGCAGAGCCGGACCCGATGGGCCTGGTGCTCGCGGCTGGCGGACTGACCGCCGGTGAGCTTCCGGGACCGATCGAGCCGCTGTACCTGCGGCGCCCCGACGCGCGACCGCCATCGGCCCGCAAGCTGGTGACACCGCGATGAGCAGCGTCGCGCCACAGCAGAAAGTTCTGCTGCGCCCCTTGACCATCGCGGATCTCCCGATGGTCATGCTCATCGAGGAGGAGCTCTTCGCGCCGGACATGTGGACCGAGGCGATGCTTCGGGACGAGCTGAGTCGTCCACAGAGCCGCTACTACCTGGTGGCCGAAGCCGAGGAGCAGATTGTCGGGTACGCCGGGCTCGTCACCTATCGTGACGAGGGACACATCGCGACGCTCGCTGTGCGAAAGACCTTCCAGGGCAACGGTATCGGGGCGCTGCTGCTCGACGCGCTGCTGGCCGAGGCAGACCATAGAGTCAACCGGGTGCTGCTCGAGGTGCGGGCTGACAACCCAGTGCCGCAACAGCTCTACCGCAGCCGCGGCTTCGCCGAGATCGGCCGACGGCCGAACTACTACCCGTTCAGTGGCGCCGACGCGGTGGTGATGTCGCGTGGCTGACCAACTGCGCGGCGGCCCGCTGGTCCTCGGGATCGAGACCTCCTGTGACGAAACCGGAGTCGGGATCGTGGCCGGACATCGCTTGCTGGCCGATGCGGTCGCGTCCAGTGTCGACGAACACGCCCGGTTCGGTGGCGTAGTACCCGAAGTGGCCTCGCGCGCGCATCTCGAGGCGATGGTGCCCACCATCCATCGGGCCTGCACCGAGGCAGGAGTCACACCGTCTGATGTGGACGCCATCGCCGTCACCGCCGGCCCGGGATTGACCGGCGCACTGTTGGTCGGGGTGGCCGCCGCCAAGGCTTACGCGCTGGCCCTGGGCAAGCCCTTGTACGGCGTCAACCACCTGGCCGCGCACGTCGCGGTCGATATCCTGGAACACGGGCCGTTGCCCCAGCCCGCGGTGGCGTTGCTGGTGTCCGGCGGGCATTCCTCGTTGCTCCGCGTCGACGACATCACCGGGTCGATCACGTCGTTGGGTTCGACCATCGACGACGCGGCCGGCGAGGCCTTCGACAAGGTCGCGCGGGTTCTCGGTCTGCCCTTCCCAGGAGGCCCGCACATCGACCGACTGGCCCGCGCCGGGTCTGCGGAGGCAATTGCCTTCCCGCGGGGCCTCACCGGACCACGCGATGCGCCGTACGACTTCTCCTTCTCGGGTCTCAAGAGCGCAGTCGCCCGCTGGGTGGAACGCCTGGAGCACGACGGTGCGCCAGTTCCGGTGGCCGACGTCGCGGCGTCCTTCCAGGAAGCTGTGGTCGACGTCCTCACCGCCAAGGCCGTACGAGCCTGCCGTGCGGCCGGTATCCAGCACCTGATCCTCGGCGGCGGGGTGGCGGCAAACAGCCGGCTCCGTACGTTGGCGGAGTCCCGCGCCGCAGCCAACGGACTGCTCCTGCGCGTCCCTCGTCCGGGCCTGTGCACCGACAACGGCGCGATGGTGGCGGCGCTGGGGGCACTCCTGGTGAACGCCGCTGTGCCGGCCTCGCCGGCGGACCTGGGTGCGGATTCGTCGTTGCCGGTCACCCTGGTGTCTGTCCCGGCCTGACCATGTCCTCCAGCAGGGCCCCCAGGTTGATTGGTTGGCACTCTCCGGACTAGAGTGCTAACTGGAGCGACCGGTACCTGGCACCCGCGACGACAGGCCGGTCGGGCCGAACCATTGCACTCAGACCACGCACCACCGAACGACCACAGAACTACCTGTCAGAGAAGTCAACTGCGCACTACGCGACTACGCCCCAGAAGGGGGAGGTCAAGAGAAGTGACGACCGCTACCAAGGTCAGAATCAAGCCCCTCGAGGACCGTGTCGTTGTCCAGGCGAACGAGGCGGAGACGACAACCGCCTCCGGCTTGGTCATCCCGGACACCGCCAAGGAGAAGCCCCAGGAGGGCACCGTCATCGCTGTCGGCCCCGGCCGGATCGACGACAAGGGCAACCGCGTCCCGATGGACGTATCCGAAGGTGACACCGTGATCTACTCGAAGTACGGCGGCACCGAGGTCAAGTACGGCGGCGAGGACTACCTCGTCCTGTCGGCCCGCGACCTGCTCGCGGTTGTCGAGAAGTAACCCGTTCCTGCTGAAAATCCCAGCACGACCCGTACGACCAGCACGTTCGACCCCGCCCCGAAGCCTCTCTCGGCATCGGGGCGGGTCCGTGCTCAACTCATCTGCGAAGGGACACCACCTCCATGCCGAAGCTGATCCGATTCGACGAAGCCGCCCGTAGTGGTCTGCAGCGGGGAGTCGATCAGCTCGCCCGCGCGGTCAAGGTCACCCTCGGCCCCGGCGGGCGAAACGTCGTGATCGACAAGAGCTTCGGGGCGCCGACGATCACCAACGACGGCGTCACCATCGCCCGTGAGGTGGACCTGACCGACCCGTTCGAGAACCTCGGCGCCCAGCTGGCCAAGAGCGTGGCGACCAAGACCAACGACGTCGCCGGGGACGGTACGACGACGGCCACCGTGCTGGCCCAGGCCCTCGTACGACACGGCCTGCGCAACATCACCGCCGGTGCCAACCCGGCCGCCCTCGGGCGTGGCATCGCCGCGGCTGTGACGGCCGTGAACGAGGCGTTGGACAAGGCCGCGTCCCCGGTCAACGGACGGATCGAGATCGCCCAGGTGGCGACCATCTCCGCGCAGGACTCCGAGATCGGCGACCTGATCGCCGAGGCGATGGAGCAGGTCGGGACCGACGGGGTGATCACCGTCGAGGAATCGAACACCATGGAGACCAGCCTCGAGATCACCGAAGGCATGCAGTTCGACAAGGGATACAGCTCGCCGTACTTCGTCACCGACGCTACGGCTATGGAAGCCGTCCTGGACAACCCGTACGTGCTCCTGCACAGCACCAAGATCAGCGCGCTGACCGACCTGCTCCCGCTGCTGGAAAAAGTGATGACCGAGGGCAAGCCGCTGCTCGTCGTCGCCGAGGACGTCGAAGGCGAGGCGCTGTCGACCCTGGTCGTCAACGCGGTCCGCAAGACCTTCGTCGCCGTGGCCGTCAAGGCTCCGTACTTCGGTGACCGCCGCAAGGCCTTCATGCAGGACCTGGCTGTCGTCACCGGCGGACAGGTGATTGCCCCGGAGGTCGGCCTCAAGCTCAGCGAGGTCGGTGCCGAGGTGCTGGGCACGGTACGCCGAGCCACGATCACCAAGGACACGACCACCCTCGTGGACGGTGGCGGCAGCACCGACGAGATCGCGGCGCGGGTCTCGCAACTGCGTACCGAGATCGAGAACACCGATTCCGACTGGGATCGCGACAAGCTCCAGGAGCGGCTGGCCAAGCTGGCCGGCGGCATCGGCGTGATCCGGGTCGGGGCGGCCACCGAGGTGGAGCTCAAGGAGAAGAAGCACCGGATCGAGGACGCCATCTCGGCCACCCGGGCGGCCGTCGAGGAAGGCGTCCTGCCCGGTGGCGGTAGCGCCCTCGTGCACGCCGGCTCCGTACTGGTGGACGGCCTGGGTCTGGAAGGCGATGAGCGCACCGGCGTCACGATCGTGGCTCGCAGCCTGCGTGCCCCCCTGGTGCAGATCGCCGACAACGCCGGCGTCGAAGGTCGGGTAACCGCCGACAAAGTCCTGGAACTGGGGATCGGGCACGGCTACAACGCAGCGACCGGCGACTTCGGCGACTTGGCCGCCGCGGGCGTTATCGACCCGGTCAAAGTCACCAAGGCCGCTCTGACCAACGCCGCTTCGATCGCAGCGATGATCCTGACCACCGACAGTTCGGTCGTCGAGGCGCCGGCCAAGCAGGACCAGAACGGGCAGGCCAACGGCCACGGTCATTCGCACGGCCACGGGCACAGCCACTGATCCAGGCCTCTACGCTGTGCCACGTGGCGGGGTGTCGGCAGTGAGCTGCTGGAAGCCGGCCGTCCTATGCCTGGGAGATTCGCCGCCCTAGCGCTGCGATGGCGATGGCCGGGTTCCCGCCCGGCGATCCCACAGGTGGAAGATGCCGCTCGGCGCGGCCAGCATCAGCACGAATCCGCCACCCAGGAGCCCCCGCCCGACCTCGTCCCCGAGGCGGTCGGAGTCCACAAAACCTCCCACGACGCCGAGAGCCGTCGCGACGACGAGGATCGCCAACGCCGACCAGATCCCCACGCCGAGGCGCCGCCCCGGGGCGAAGAGGTGCCGTGCGGCGCGGGCCAGACCCCCGACCCACACCACGACGCCGATCACCACTGCGAGGACGAGGCCCAAGAAGATCTGCCCGAGGTCGCCCCATGGCTCATCGCTTTCCGGCGTGACCTGGCTGAGCACAAGGGCGGCACTCATGACCAGCGCCGCGGCTACCACCCCGAACAGGGCCGCCAGGAGGGGCCACAAGACCAGCTGACGACCACGCCGCATGCGAGCTCCTTCATCGGGCGGTTGTGTAGCGAACCGGCGCTTCGCCCGGGCGCTAGTCGACCGCGCTTTCCGAGGCGACCACGCCGTCGGCGTACCCCCGCGCGTACTCCCAGGTGACGTACTCGGCGGGGTCGGGATCGTAGGGCGGCTCGTGCAGCCCGGTGATGCCCTCATCCAGCAGCTGCCGCAGGTTGGACTGCATCAGCGCCCAGCCGATGTGGTGCACCGTCTCGCAGTCCGGGCAGTCGATCACGATGCCCTTGATGCCGGTCGGCTCCAACAGGGTGCGGTAGACCTCAAGGTCTTCGAGATCGACCACGATGTCCTCGCGCTCCTCGGGAGACAGGGGCACCTGATCGGCCTCATCATCGCTCCCGTGATGGGCATGGTGGTCGGCATCGTCAGCGTCGTCGGCATAGGGCTCGCCGGGTAGATCGGAACTCACAGGAGCCACCGTAGCCCGCACTACGATGAGGCTCGAGTGGGCGGGCGCGAACCGAAGGAGCACAGGTGGATCAGCACGGCGGTAACCGACCGAAGTTCCTCGACGAGGGACTGACCTTCGACGATGTCCTGCTGGTCCCCGCGGCCTCCGACGTCCTGCCCAACTCCGTCGACACCGGCACCCGGCTGTCCCGAAACCTGAGCCTCGCGATACCGCTGGTCTCCAGCGCCATGGACACCGTGACCGAGTCCCGGATGGCGATCGCGATGGCCCGCCAGGGCGGAGTCGGCATCCTGCACCGCAATCTATCAGCCGACGATCAGGCCAATCAGGTCGATGTCGTGAAGCGCTCAGAAGCCGGCATGGTCAGCCACCCGATCACCTGTGCGCCGCAGGACACTGTCGCCAGCGTCGACCGGCTTTGCGGCCAGTACCGCATCTCCGGCGCACCGGTCGTCGACCCGGACGGAACCCTGCTCGGCATCGTCACCAATCGGGACATGCGTTTCGAGACCGATCCCAGCCGGCGGGTTCGCGAGATCATGACGCCGATGCCGCTGGTGACCGCACCGTACGGCGTCAAGCCGGAAGCGGCGTTGGAGCTGCTGCGCCAGCACAAGATCGAGAAGCTACCGCTGGTCGATGAAGCCGGGCGGCTGCGCGGACTGATCACGGTCAAGGACTTCGTCAAGAGCGACGAGTATCCATCGGCCACCAAGGACGACAGTGGGCGGCTGGTCGTCGGGGCGGCGATCGGGGTAGGGGAGGACGCCTACAAGCGGGCCGGGCTGCTGATCGAGGCCGGAGTCGATGTCCTGGTGGTCGACGTCGCGCATGGCCACCACCGCAGCATCCCGGAGATGATCTGCCGGCTGAAGGCCGATCACACCGTCGAGGTGATCGGCGGAAACGTCGCCACCCGGGACGGAGCGCAGGCCCTGATCGACGCCGGTGCCGACGGGATCAAGGTCGGCGTCGGACCCGGATCGATCTGCACGACCCGAGTCGTCGCCGGGGTCGGTGTACCTCAAGTGACCGCGATCTACGACGCGTCGCGGGCCGCTGCCCCAGCCGGGGTTCCGGTGATCGCCGACGGCGGGCTGCAGTACTCCGGCGACATCGCCAAGGCCATCGCCGCCGGCGCCGACAGTGTGATGTTGGGCAGCCTGCTGGCCGGCGTCGAGGAGGCACCCGGCGAGCTGGTGTTCGTCAACGGCAAGCAGTACAAGACCTACCGCGGCATGGGCTCGCTCGCCGCGATGCAGAGCCGGGGCCAGGCTCGCTCGTACTCCAAGGACCGGTACTTCGCTGACGACGTCCTGTCTGACGACAAGCTCGTGCCGCAGGGCATCGAGGGACAGGTGCCCTACCGCGGGATGTTGGCCGGCGTCGCCCACCAACTGGTCGGCGGGCTGTGCGCCGGCATGGGTTATTGCGGCGCAGCCACCATTGCCGACCTGCGCGACCACGCCCAGCTGATGCGAATCACCTCGGCCGGGCTGACCGAGAGCCATCCGCACGACGTGCAGATGACCGTCGAGTCGCCCAACTACCGAGCCCGCTGATGGGCGCAGCGCATGCGTGATTACGTCGAGATCGGGCTGGGCCGAACGGCTCGACGCGGGTACACCCTGAACGAGGTCTCGATCATCCCGTCCCGCCGTACCCGGGACATCGACGACGTCTCCACGGCCTGGCAGATCGACGCCTTCTCCTTCGGCATTCCGATGATGGCCACGCCCTCGGATGCCGTCATGAGCCCGGACATGTGCGTCGCGGTCGGACAAGCGGGCGGTCTCGGGGTGCTCAACGCCGAAGGTCTGTGGACCCGGTACGACGATCCGAGCCAGGCCTACGCGCGGATCGCCGACCTGTCCGAGGGTGACGTCGGTGAGATCTCCACCCTGCAGGAGATCTACGCCGAGCCGGTCAAGCCCGACCTGATCAGCGCACGGATCAAGGAGGTCAAGGACTCCGGGGTCACCACGGCTGCCCGCGTCTCGCCCCAGCACACCACCGAGTTGGCACCGGCACTGCTCTCAGCCGGCGTGGACATCCTCGTCATCCAGGGCACGATCGTCTCCGCCGAGCATGTCACCAACCACGGCGAAGGGCTGAACCTCAAGGAGTTCATCGCCGATCTCGACGTACCCGTGATCGTCGGTGGCTGTGCGGACTACCAGACCGCGCTGCACCTGATGCGTACCGGTGCGGCTGGGGTGATCGTGGGGATGGGCGCGGACGAGTACGCCAGCAGCGATCAGGTGCTCGGCATCCGGGTCCCGATGGCTACCGCGATCGCTGATGCCGTTGCGGCCCGTCGGGACTACCTGGACGAGACCGGCGGACGGTACGTCCACGTCCTGGCCAGCGGCGAGATCTCCACCAGTGGCGCGATCGCCCGGGCGCTGGCCTGTGGCGCGGATGCCGTCGTGGTCGGGGAGCCGCTGCGGACGGCGACCCAGGCACCGGCTGGTGGTCGGTACTGGGATTCGGTGGCTGCGCATCCGCGGCTGCCCCGCGGCGGGCTGGCACCGGCCGAACCCGACCGGGTGTCACTCGACGAGGTGCTGTTCGGCCCCAGCGCCGCACAGTGCGGGCGCACCAACCTGTTCGGTGCGCTTGCCCGCACCCTGGCCAAGACCGGCTTCAGCGACCTCAAGGAATTCCAGAAGGTGGACCTGGTCCTGTCCCGCCCCGACGCATGACCGCCGAGCGCGGCGACCGCGGCAAGCGCGGCGAGCGCGGCGAGCGCGGCGAGCAATCGACCGGCACTGTGCTGGTCGTCGACTACGGGGCGCAGTACGCGCAACTGATTGCTCGCCGCATTCGCGAGGCGCGGGTACACAGCGAGATCGTGCCGTACACCACCTCCGTCGCGGACATGCTGGCCCGCGACCCCAGTGCGATCGTGCTCTCCGGGGGACCGTCCTCGGTGTACGCGCCAGGGGCGCCGGCGGCACCCGAGGGCTTGTTCGAGGCCGGCGTGCCGGTCTTCGGGATCTGCTACGGCTTCCAGCTGATGGCCCAGGCCATGGGTGGCGTCGTGGCTCGTACCGGCACATCGGAGTACGGCGGCACCGCTCTCGCAGTGACCCCCGGACCGTCGGCACTGTTCAGCGGATTGCCCGACCAGCAACTCGTCTGGATGAGCCACGGGGACTCGGTCACCGCGCCGCCGCCCGGATTCTCGGTCACCGCAACGAGTACCGGCACGCCCGTTGCCGCTGTGGAGGATCTCAGCCGGCGGCTGGCCGGTGTGCAGTTCCATCCAGAGGTAGGCCACAGCGAGCACGGTCAGGCGGTGTTGGAGCGCTTCCTGCACAACGTCGCCGGATGCTGGGCGGACTGGACGATGGACAACGTCATCGAGACCCAGGTCGGACGGATCCAGGCCCAGGTCGGCGGCAAGCGGGTGTTGTGTGCGCTGTCCGGTGGCGTGGACTCCGCCGTCGCTGCCGCGCTCGTCCAGCGGGCCGTGGGTGACCAGTTGACCTGCGTGTACGTCGATCACGGTTTGATGCGCCTCGGTGAGACCGAGCAGGTCGAGCGGGACTACGTGGCCTCCACCGGCGTGGACCTGCGCGTGGTTCGGGCCGAGGCGCAGTTCCTCGAAGCGCTGGCCGGAGTGGCCGATCCGGAGCAGAAGCGCAAGATCATCGGTCGGGAGTTCATCCGGGTCTTCGAGCAGGCCGCCCGCGAGGTCGCCGGCACCGAGGGCAGCGTGGACTTCCTGGTGCAGGGCACCCTCTATCCCGACGTGGTGGAGTCCGGCGGCGGCAGCGGCGCGGCGAGCATCAAGAGCCATCACAACGTCGGTGGGCTCCCGGAGGATCTGGCCTTTGAGTTGGTCGAACCGCTGCGGGAGCTGTTCAAGGACGAGGTACGCGAGGTCGGCCGCCAGCTCGGTCTGCCGGCCAGTATCGTTGGACGGCAACCCTTTCCAGGGCCCGGGCTGGGCGTGCGCATCGTCGGGGCGGTGGACGCCTACCGGCTCGACGTGCTCCGCCGGGCCGACGCGATCACTCGTGAGGAACTGACCCGAGCCGGCCTGGACCAGTCGATCTGGCAGTGCCCGGTGGTTCTGCTCGCGGACGTGCGGTCGGTGGGTGTGCAGGGCGATGGTCGCACGTACGGTCATCCCATCGTGTTGCGGCCGGTGTCCAGCGAGGACGCGATGACCGCGGACTGGACCCGCCTCCCGTACGACGTGTTGGCCTTGATCTCGACCCGGATCACCAACGAAGTGCCAGAGGTCAATCGGGTGGTACTTGACGTGACGAGCAAGCCACCGGGAACCATCGAGTGGGAGTAGGCGAAGCCGACTGGCGCTTTCCCAGCTGCTGATCGACTCCGACGTTATCCGAAGAAGCCCTCTCGCCGCCGCGGAATAAGGTCTACCGGCGGCACTCGCAGACCGGACTGGGGTAATCGCCCTGCTGCAGGAACTGGGTGACATGGCGACCTGACCGGAAGGACTGAGCATGCGTGATTCGGGGTGGACCAGGGAAGAAGGTGAGGCGCTTTTGGAGAGCCTGGTCGGACCGGTGAAGGCGGTTCCGTTCAAGTACGGCTGGGTCGCGGTAGCCAGCCTGACCGAGGAGGATCGCCGACCGGGACACGCGGGCTCGCCGACAGGGCCAGATCACCGGGCGGAGGATCTGGCCGACTCAGGCCTGCCATCAACGACATGTGCTCGACGGGTCGAGCCGCCCACCGGGAAGGATGGAAACCGGCGTGATACGGGCAAGATCGGAATGAGGAGCCAACGATGTCGATGCCACCGCCCTACCCACCGGGATCACCGCCGCCTCAGCGGGGTCTGCCCCAGCAGCCGGCCGTGATGTATGTGCCGCGGTTCTTCGTCCGGCAACGGATCACCCTGATGGTCAACCGGTACGAGATCCTGGCCGCGAACCCCGACGGCACCGAAGGTCACATGCTTGCCTTCGCCGAGCAGAAGCGGATGCAGCTCAAGGAAGAGGTCGTCTTCTTCGCCGATCCGAGCAGGTCCCGACGGGTCTTCTCGTTCAAGGCCCGGCAGCGCTTGGACGTCCACGCCCAGCATGACGTCTTTGACGCGTCAGGGGTGGCGCTCGGGATGTTCAGCAAGGAGTTCGGTGCCAGCCTGCTCCGCTCCACCTGTCGGCGCCGGGGGTCGAGGCGTTGGGTCGCGAGCGCCGACCGGTCATCGCCGTCCTGCGCCGAGTGTGGACGTTGATTCCGTACCTGGGTGATGTGTGGGTGCCGTTCGTCTTTCACTTCGACTTCCTGGACAAGGCCACCGGCCAGCCGGCGCTGATCAGTGAGCGGCACAAGGCGATTCGGGACTCCTACACCGTGACGGTGCCCGACCAACGCCTTGACTTCCGGGTCGCTGCGGCCATGGCGGTCGCCCTGGACGCGCTGCAGAGCCGCTGAGCGCTCAGCCGCTCCAGCAGAGTCCTGATCAGCGGTAGGTGTCCTGCTCCCAAGCCGACAGCTCGGGCGAGCCCCCCGTTGGATCGGCGCTGGTCTGCTTGCGACGGCCGCGAATTTCGCTGAGCAACAGGAAGCCACCGGCGAGGATCATGAACCCCCACAGTGGCGCGGCGCCGAAGTGCGGAAGGTCCAGGCTCCCCAGCATCAGCGAAGAGATGCTGAACAGGATGAACAGCAAGCCGGCGAGGAGCGCGACGATGTCGACTCCTGGGCGTGGGCGCTGGTCAGCCGACACGGGTCACCTCCGCGTTCCCGAAGCGAACGTCTAGGTCGAGAATCAATTCTGGCTCGTTGGCTCCGACATCAGGACCCTCACCCGATCCCTGGTAGTAGCCATCGAAGACGTCCCGATTGCCGAAGGCCGACACCGAGCCGAAGCTGGCCTCCCCGTTGACCTCTATATCCACGTCACGTGGTATCAGGATCTCGAAATTGCCCATTGTCACCTCGACCCGGATGTCGGTGGGATCGTCGGAATCGAACTGCAGGCCCGTCAGGTCCAGCGTTCCCTGGCCCATCAGGACCTGGTAGGTGTCGCGGACCTGCTCGACCGAGGCTGGCCGATAGCTGCGCTCGCCGAAGGATGCCTCGCCGAATCCGCCCTGCGATTCCACCGCCGAGGTGGCGAACAGGCCGAAGGAGAGCATCACCCCAAGACCGATCAGGCCGCCCTTGCTGCGCCGCCACGGGCCGAACGCAGACACCACGAGGGCCGCGCCGACGAGGGCCACGGCGATGCCGAAGTAGGTCGACGGGTCCAAGGACCAGTTTCCGTACCGCTCGCCGAAGGCGACGACGCCGGCACCGATCAAGAGAATCGCGACCGTCAGGCCTGGGACGGGGGACCGTGGTCCTCTTGGCACAGCGGGCGGTGCAGAGCGATCGTGGGCTGGCTTCGTCGAGAAGGGCGCCGGGTGCAGATGGTCGGCTAGGACCAGATCCGAGGTCAGTTGCATGAGGTCTGACGCGATCTTCGCTTGGTAGGCCGAGGCGACCCGTTCGTCGTACTCGGCCAGATCAAGTCGACCCTCAGTGTGGGCGGCGCTGAGGTAGGCAACAGTCTGCTCTCGTTCTCGGTCCCCGATCCGCATCTCGGGTCGTATTTCGGGCTCGACCCGCGGCCTACCGATGCCTCGGGACCAGACCTGGCGGCCGTCATCGCGCGGCATGAGGACGGCCAGCGCGATGTAGAGCAGGACGCCGGTACCACCGGCGAAAATGAGCGCGATGAACCCGATCCGGAACAGGATCGGATCGATGCCGGTGTGCCGACCCAACCCGCTACAGACACCGGTGAGTACTTTGTCGGAGGAGTCGCGCATCAGACGGGCGGACGCCGGACGGGACGGCGGCTGACCGAAGCCAGGCCATGGTTCTCCTGTGGGAGGCCTAGGTGGTTCGGAGGACCATCCGGATCCGCTGCCCGTGGGCGGCCGCAACGGCATATCGGGCCACTCTCCCCCGACGGGCTGGGCCGAGTCGTCAGCCGCGCCCACGGAGGGGGGCTGATCGGGCCGGGCCGGCTCACTGGGCCGCCCTGAGGGCTGCGGCGGCGAGGAGGACGGATCCGGCGTCCGGGAGTGGATCGGGGGGTCGGAGTCTGTGGTCACGATGACGATCCTGGGGCGGGCGGTGGAATGCGGGTATGGGGAAGCACCCTGAGTGCCCCCCAATCTTTGCGCGTCGCCCTCGGGGGGCCACCTGATGGCCGCCTGGGCCAGAGCATGTGACGATCCTTGGGTGATCAGCCCAGCACAGGTTCGGCCTCCGCTCGTCAGGACGAGTGACGAGCGGCTCGTCGCTGGCGTTTGCGCAGCGGTCGCCCGGCATCTGCGCTTGGACCCTGTCATCGTACGAGGCGCCTTTGTCGCCCTCGCCTTCGTCGGCGTCGGGGTACTTGCCTACGCGTTGCTGTGGGTCTTCCTGCCACATGCCGATTCCGTCCCGATCGACTCGACCGTTGGGGACGGTAGGGGGCCCACGGCCATGGCGACCAGTCGCCTGAGTCTGGAAGCGCTGCGGGACAAGCCCTCGCTGGCCATCCTGCTGATCGGGGTCGGCGGGGCCGCGCTGCTGACCCAGGTCGGCCCGTTCGGAGAGATTCAGGTTCTCTGGCCGCTGATCATCGTGGGCTTCGGACTTGCACTGATCTGGCGGCAGGTCGATGACCGAGATCTGCTCAGCCGGCGAAGCCTGCGTTGGCGGTTGGCCGCGGGGGCGGCGGTCACCGTCGTCGGGCTCGTCACCGTGCTCGCCACGCTGAACCTGCTGGAGGTCACCTGGCAGAGTTTCGCCGCGACTTTGCTCATCCTCGGTGGCGTCGGGCTGGCCACTGCTCCGTGGTGGCGTCGCCTGGTAGCCGAACGAGCGTCCGAGCGCCGAGCTCGGATCCGCGTAGAAGAACGTGCGGAAGTGGCTGCGCACCTACATGATTCGGTGCTGCAGACCCTTGCGCTGATCCAGCGGCACGCCGATTCCCCGCGTGAGGTGAACCGGTTGGCCCGCGGGCAGGAGCGGGAGTTGCGCTCCTGGCTGTACGGGCGCCCAGGCGAAGATACGGCCACCTTCGGTGGCGCCCTGGAGCGCGCGGTAGCCGACATCGAGGCTTCCTACGACGTGCGAGTCCAGTCCGTGATCGTCGGCGATGCACCGGTGGAGGACGGGCTGTCAGCGGTCCTGCAGGCGACACATGAGGCGATGCGCAACGCTGCCCGGCACGCTGGAGTGCAGGACGTGTCGCTGTATGCCGAGGTTGAAGACGATGGGGTGACTGTGTTCGTACGCGACCGTGGAGTCGGGTTCGATCCGGACAGCATCGCCGACGACCGTCGGGGTGTGAGGTATTCCATCGTGCAGCGGATGGCTCGGCACGGCGGCAGCGCCCGGATCACCAGTGCGCCGGGCACCGGCACCGAGGTCGAGCTGCGCTTGTCACAGGCTGCGTCATGAGCCAGTTGCGGGTGTTCCTCGTCGACGACCATGCCATGATCCGGTCCGGCGTACGGGCCGAGCTCGGCTCTGATCCGCAGGCTGGTTTGGCCGTGGTCGGGGAGGCCGGAACGGTCGAAGACGCCGTACGCGGGATCCTCGAGACCATGCCGGACGTCGTCCTGCTGGACGTCCACATGCCCAGCGGGGGTGGCCGAGCCGTGCTGGACCAGGTCCGGGGGCAGGCACCAGGCGTGCGCTTCCTGGCCCTGTCGGTCTCCGACGCCGCCGAGGACGTCATCGGCGTGATCCGAGGCGGGGCAAGGGGATACGTGACCAAGACCATTTCTGGTGCGGACCTGCGCGACGCCGTGAGCCGAGTCGCGGCCGGGGATGCGATCTTCTCACCGCGGTTGGCCGGCTTCGTGCTCGACGCCTTCGCGACCGGCCCGGCCGCCGTATCGGAGGACGTCGCCGAAAAGGCTCTGGACGTCCTGAGCGCCCGTGAGCGAGAGGTCATGCGGTTGCTCGCTCGTGGGTACACCTACCGCGAGATAGGCCAACAGCTCTTCATCTCGATCAAAACGGTCGAGACGCACGCCTCCAACGTGCTGCGCAAGCTGCAGGTGTCCAACCGCAACGAGCTCACTCGCTGGGCTGTCGACCGCCGCATCGTCTAGACGCGCACTACGATCTGCGGGCTGATATCGGTGGCGCGTCGGGCGTCGATCGTCAATGATCGACTTCTCGACCGGAAGCGATCCGATGCTGCTCACGATCTCCACGTCTCACCCCGCCGGCAACCGATCTCGGCTTCCTGTTGCACAAGAACCCCGCTGCGGTGCACAGGGTCCAGATGTCATTCGGCACGGTGCACGTCCTCTACCCGATAGCCAGCAGCGAACTCTGCACCGCAGTGCTCATCGTCGAGGTCGACCACGTCGGACTCGTGCGCGATCGCAAAGGCCCGAGGGGAAACCACTTCTCCCTCGCCCAGTACGTCAACGACCGGCCGTACGCGTCGTCCTCGTTCATGTCCGTGGCCATTCAACAAGCTCTTCGGAACCGCGCTGTCCGGTCACAGCAGGGAACGGCCCGAGTCGGCCGAGACACCCATTCCCGTCATCGCTCATCTCCCGGTCGTGCGCTGCCGAGGTGGCGAGGCGATCTTGCGCCGGCTGTTCGAGCCGCTCGATTATCAGATCGACACAACCACCATCCCGCTGGACCCGACATTTCCGCAGTGGGGTGCCAGCCGGTACTTCGGCGTCACGCTGACCGCGACCGTCCGGGTGCGCGACCTGCTCGAGCATCTGTTTGTGCTGCTGCCGGTGCTGGACGACGACAAGCACTATTGGGTCGGAGCCGACGAGGTCGACAATCTGCTTCGCCGTGGCAGCGATTGGCTGGGAACACATCCTGATCGCGAACTCATCACCCGGCGCTACCTACGCCACGACCCGCGGCTGTGAGAAAGCCGACCGTTGGCTGTGAACATCGCTCGGCTACGGAGAGCTGCGAACCGCTCGTGCTTCCCTTGGCCAAACCTATTGCGCAGCAACATCTTGCGGTAGACTTCGAACATAGGTTCGGAGGTACGGGGGGGTGGCTGATACGGGACGACGACCGGGTCAGCGACGCCTGCGCCGTACCGGATGACCGGCCGCGCGACGGCAACCGGGTCGGCGGCGCCTTTGAGGGGCCGGGAACGGGGCCGCCGTGGATGTGCGCGGATGAGTATCGGGCCTCGTTGCGCGACATTCCCGACGAGGTGCTGGATTCAGCACCCGTGGGGATGCCGGAGGGGTTGTGGCTGGCGGCGATGGCCGCCCGGCTGCGATCCGCTGGATGATCCGGCCGGGCTGGTCCTGGCCAGGGCGTTGGCCGCGGTCCTCGACGCTCATGCCGGTGACGCCAGTCGATCCGGCCGTCGGGTCGGGTGTGGGCGGTCCAGTGTGGGTGTTGTTTGAGGTGGTGGTGGTGCCGGCAGCAGGAGCGGACCACAGCTTACTGTCTCCACGTGCAAGAAGCGGTCGTCGCGGTGCTCCGGCATCGGGATCGGATCCTCATCGTGAAGCGAGGGCCACTGGTCGTGTTGCCGGGCTACTGGACGCCGCTCAGTGGGAGGGTCGAGCCCGGTGAGACCCAGGAAGATGCCCTTGTCCGCGAAGTCAGCGAAGAGGTTGGCCTCCAGGTGGCCCCGCGGGCGAAGGTCTGGGAATGCCCCACCGACGACGGCGACTTCTTGCTGCACTGGTGGACCGTCGACCTCGAACCACCGCCGATCGAAACTCGGCAGCTCGAATCGCTGCAACTCAGATCGGGTCAGCTCGGACCGCAGCAGCTGGTACTCGATCCCGCCGAGGTCAGCGACGCTCGTTGGGTGACGCCCGCGGAGTTCCTACAGATGTCGCCAACATTCGCCGGCGACCGGGAGTTCTTCGAACACGTGCTTCCCCGGTTGTAGGCGGATCGCTGCCCACCGACGTTGTACTCGGATCCAAGCAGTCGCTCTGCAACCGGCGTCTACGACTGCGCTGTCACGCGGTACCGAAGACGTGGAATCCCTCGGCCAGGCGTCCTTCGGGAAAGCCGGCCGTACGCGCTTGTACGGCGAAGGCGGTACGGACGAACTGCGCCACATCCATGTCCGGTGTCTGACTGGCATGGCAGCGCAGAGCGGCGATCTTGCGCTCGGCAACATCGGTGATGTCGACGTAATGGTTCGGCTGCGGGCTTCCCATCTGCCACACCTCGCGAACCTTCCACGGTTCGAGGCCCTCGATGGTCAGGAGTTCCGGATGGGCGTAGGGGTTGCGCGCGTCGGGATACACCGCGCACAGCGCTGCCTCCCCGGCGGCCAGATGATCGGGATGGCTCGCCCCGAGCCGGCGATAGTTGCGCTCCGGGGCCGAGCAGAGCAACAGGTCCGGGCGTACCTGGCGAATGACTCTGGACAGATCCCGGCGAAGTTCATGGGTGACCGTCAGACGCCCGTCCGGATAACCCAGGAAAACCAGGTCGGACACGCCGACTTCGGCGGCGGCTGCTCTTTGCTCGCCCTGCCGGATGCCTGCGATCGCAGAACGGTCGACAGCGTCATCGAAGCCGCCGGCGTCGCCGTCGGTGATCACACAGTAGGTGACCGGCAGGCCGGCCTCAGTGAAGGTGGCGATGGTTCCTCCGGCACCGAAATCGACATCGTCGGGGTGGGCCACGACGACCAGAACCCGATCGACGTCGCTCAGCCGGACGTACGGTGGCGCGCTCACCGGCTGGCCACCGAGGGAGGGCGGACAGCTCAGAGCCGTCCTCGGCCAGCGCGCAACAAGAGCATCGCCAATGAGGTACCGGTCTCGCCGAGCTCGGCCGAGAACCGGGCAACGACGGCCTGCTCGCGGGCCAACGACAGACGGGTTCCGCCCGCGGCCATCCGGAGTCGGCCGACCTGCTTGGAGATCTGGATCCGACGGGCTACCAGTTCGACCAGGGCAGCATCGACCGCATCGATCTCCATACGTAGTTCGCCGATCGCCTCGTCGGTCTGCAGCGCAGTCATGGGCGGTGTCGCGGTCGATGACGCTATGAGAGCGGCCAGCCGGACGGCCGGACTCGGTGCCTGCGGCTCGGTCATGGTGATCACGGGTTCCTCCGAAGTAGGCGACCCGCGTCCGGGAAAGGAAAAACCCCGGGCTGTCGGGCCCGGGGTTTCTGTCGTGGACTGTGCTCAGTCAGCAGCGACGGATACCGGAGGCCGGTACCCATAGTAAAACTCGCGCGCGCTGAGGAACACGCCGCGAGTATGGCACAACATGTGCGGCCGACCAACGCGGTGGCCGGCCACGCTTGGTACCCACGCACGAATCGGGAAAGTCCCCGAGGAGCCGTAGGGTTGTACTGACATGCCCTCTATCGCACCCATCGACTACCTGCCCCGTGACCCCGGCCGCGGTCTCGTCGAGGACGACGCCGCAGCCGGTGCCCGTGCGGCCGCCGCGGAGACCGACCCGCAGGAGCGGCGGATCGCTGCGCTGCTCGACGGCCTGAACCCGTCGCAGCGCGAAGCGGTGATCCATGAGGGCGGCCCACTGCTCATCGTGGCCGGCGCTGGATCCGGCAAGACGCGGGTGCTGGCGCACCGGATCGCCTACCTGCTCGCTGCCCGAAACGTGGCGCCCGGCTCGATCCTGGCGATCACCTTCACCAACAAGGCCGCCGGGGAGATGAAGAACCGGGTGGCCAATCTCGTGGGCGGCCGAGCGCGAGTGATGTGGGTGTCGACCTTCCACTCCATGTGTGTACGGATCCTGCGCGAGCACGCCAAGACGATCGGGTTCAAGAGCACCTTCTCCATCTATGACCAGGCCGACTCGCAGCGGCTGATGACCATGGTCGCGCGCCACCTGGACCTCGACCCGAGGCGCTACCCGGGCCGACTGCTGGTCAATCAGGTCAGCAATCTCAAGAACGAACTCATCGACGACGAGGCCTTCTCGCCGACCACGGCTCAGGAGAAGGTGCTCGCCCAGGCTTACCGGATGTACCAACGCCGGTTGCGCGAAGCCAACGCCATGGACTTCGACGATCTGATCATGACCACAGTTCATGCCCTGCAGGCGTTTCCGGATGTGGCCGAGTATTACCGGCGCAGGTTCCGTCATGTGCTGGTCGATGAGTATCAGGACACCAACCATGCGCAGTACATGCTGATCCGGGAGCTGGTCGGGCGTCCGGAGCGTCATACGGTGGATGGCGACGTGGTCGGTGCGGGCGAGGATCTCGAGCCGGCCGAGCTGTGCGTCGTCGGCGATGCCGACCAGTCGATCTACGCCTTCCGCGGGGCCACGATTCGCAACATCGACGAGTTCGAGCGCGACTATCCCGACGCGACGACCGTCCTGCTGGAGCAGAACTACCGCTCCACGCAGACCATCCTGACGGCGGCGAATGCGGTGATCAAGCGCAACACCGCCCGCCGACCCAAGAACCTGTGGTCCGATGCCGGCACGGGGGAATTCATCTTCGGCTACGTCGCCGACAACGAGCATGACGAAGCCGCCTGGGTCGCCGAGCAGATCGACAAACTCACCGACGCCGGGCAGGCACGGCCGGCCGATGTCGCCGTCTTCTATCGGACCAACAGCGCTTCCCGGGTCTTCGAAGAAGTGTTCATCCGGGTCGGGCTGCCGTACAAGGTGGTCGGCGGGGTGCGCTTCTACGAGCGCAAGGAGGTCAGGGACGCCTTGGCCTACCTGCGGGCCATCGCCAACCCGGACGACGTCGTGAGCGTCCGGCGGATCCTGAACACCCCGCGCCGGGGGATCGGTGACCGGGCCGAGGCCTGCGTCGAGGCGTTGGCCTCACGGGAACGGGTCAGCTTCACCGATGCCCTCCGTCGAGCCGACGAGGCGCCGGGGATCAACCCGCGCTCGGCGGCGGCGATCGCGGAATACGTCGCGCTGATGGACAGCTTCGCGGAGCAGATGGCCGCCGGTGTGGGACCATCGGCCATCCTGCAAGGGGTCCTGGACCAAACCGGCTACTTCGCGGCGCTGGCCAACTCCGACGACCCGCAGGACGAGAGCCGGGTGGACAACCTCACCGAACTGGTGTCCGTGGCTGCCGAGTTCGAAGCGGCTCATATCGAAGGCGGACTGCTCGACTTCCTCGAACAGGTCTCCCTCATCGCCGATGCCGACACGGTCCCGGTTGCCGGGGACGACGCCGGAGTCGTCACGCTGATGACGCTGCACACCGCCAAGGGCCTCGAGTTCCCGATCGTGTTCCTGGTCGGGCTAGAGGACGGCATCTTTCCGCACATGCGATCACTCGGAGATCCACGAGAACTGGAAGAGGAGCGCCGACTGGCTTATGTCGGAATCACCCGGGCCCAGAAGCGGCTCTACATTTCCCGCGCGGCTGTACGAGCGGCGTGGGGTCAGCCCTCGTACAACCCACCGTCGCGCTTCCTCGACGAACTACCGGCCGACCTCGTGAGCTGGGAGCGCATGCAAGCCGCGCCGGCCTCGCCACTGGGCTCCGCGCAGGCTCGGGTGGCGGCGACCGGCCTGTCCAGTGGCGGACTTCGCGGCGGCTTCGGCAGCCGTCCGCTGATCAACCTGGAGCCGGGTGACCGGGTCACCCATGATGCATTCGGCCTGGGCACGGTGACCGCAGTGTCCGGGATCGGCGACAAGGCCCAAGCCACGATCGACTTCGGTACGGGCGGCTACAAGCGGCTGATCCTGCGCTACGCCCCGGTGCACAAGCTCTAGCGCTTGGGTAACTGCTCTAGCGCTTGGGTAACTGCCGGCGTCAGGTCAGTCG
>JACCUM010000248.1 GCA_013811805.1 Geodermatophilaceae bacterium
GACCAGCGCGGCGTACCGGTTCCGGTCCCGCCCGTTCGACCTGGTCTCCGAGCCGAGTGTCTGCGAGCACTGCGCTTCGGGTTGCGCCCAGCGGACCGATCTGCGCCGCAACACCGTTCAGCGGCGCCTGGCCGGGGACGACCCGGAGGTCAACGAGGAGTGGAACTGCGACAAGGGCCGCTTCGCCTTCCGCTACGCCACCAGCAACCAGCGGATCATGACCCCGCTCGTCCGCCGCGACGGCGCTCTCGCCGAGGCGTCCTGGACCGAGGCGCTGGAGATGGCCGCCGCCGGCCTCGCCACGGCGATGGCGCAGGGGGGCGGTGGTGTCGGGGTACTGCCCGGTGGTCGGCTGACCTTCGAGGACGCATACGCCTACGCCAAGTTCGCCCGAGTTGTCTTGGGCACCAACGACATCGATTCCCGTGCTCGGGTGCACTCGGAAGAAGAGGCGCAGTTCCTGGCCGTCCGGGTGGCCGGTACGGACCTCGAAGAGAGCGTGACCTACGCCGACCTCAGCGCTGCACCGGCCGTACTCACCGTCGGGTTCGAAGCCGAGGAAGAGTCGCCGATCATCTTCCTGCGGCTGCGCAGGGCTGCAAGTACCTCCGGGCTAGCCGTGTTCGACGTCGCCCCGTTTGCCTCCCGCGGGCTGTCCAAGATGAACGGGGTGGTGCTGGCCACCCCCCCGGGTGCCGAGGCCAGTGTTCTGGGTGCTCTGGCTGACAACACTGCCGGTGGCCCGGGCGCCAGTGCTGCCCAAGGTCTTCGCAAACCCGGCGCGGTGATCCTCGTCGGCGAGCGCCTCGCCGAGTTCCCGGGCGCGCTGTCGGCGGCGGCCGCGCTCGCAGACGCCACCGGGGCCAAGCTGGCCTGGGTGCCGCGCCGAGCCGGCGAACGGGGTGCGATAGAGGCCGGAACGTTGCCGAACCTGCTGCCCGGCGGTCGTCGGATCGACGATGCTGCCGCACGCGTCGAACTCGCGAAGACCTGGCGGGTCGACCTGCCGCCGACTCCGGGGCGGGACCTGACCGGCATGTTGACGGCCGCCCGGGACGGCGAACTCGGCGCGCTGCTCGTGGGTGGGCTCGACCCGGACGATCTCCCGGATCCGGTCCTGGCCCGAGAGGCTCTGGCCGGCACCGGCTTCCTGATCAGCCTGGAGTTGGCGCCCAGCATCGTCACCGAGTACGCGGACGTCGTGTTCCCCGTTGCCGCAGCACCGGAGAAGAGCGGCAGCTACCTCACCTGGGAGGGCCGGCGTCGACCGTTCGAGGCCAGCCTGTCCAGCGGCATGCTCACCGACGGACGAGTCCTGCACGGCCTGGCCGAGGAGTTGGACATCGAGTTGGGGCTGCCCACTGCCGAGTCGGCGGCTCTGGAACTCGCTCGGATCGGGCGGCACCGCAGTGCAGCCAACGCCCCTGCGCAGACGACACGATCGCCTGGCCAGCCGGATCTGCGCCCCGACGAGGCAGTCCTGGCCAGCTGGCACCACCTGCTCGACGAGGGGTCTCTCCAGGTCGAGGAGCCGGCCCTGGCCGGGACAGCCCGCCCGGCCAGCGCGCGCCTCTCGAAGTCGCTGGCGACCGCGCTCGGGGTCGCCGAAGGTGACTACGTGCAGGTGAGCGGCGCCCGAGGGGCGCTGACCCTGCCCGCGCTGATCACCGACATGCCCGATCAGGTGGTCTGGGTCCCCATGCGGTCGCCAGGCAGTTCTGTACGTGCCGACCTGGGCACCGCGCCAGGCGGCGTCGTCCGAGTCGCGAAGGGGGAGTCATGACCGGCCACCCGAGCGCGGCGGCGGACTCGCCGACGTTGGCCGATTTCGGCACCGACGTCTGGTGGATCATCGTCATCAAGGTCGTCGGCATCTTCGCCCTTCTGGTGGGCCTGACGCTGTTCGCAATCCTGTTCGAACGCAAGGTGGTCGGCCGGATGCAGCAACGCATCGGTCCCAATCGAGTAGGGCCCGGCGGGGCCCTGCAGAGCCTGGCCGACGGTCTCAAGTTGGCGTTCAAGGAAGACATCATGCCGGCCCTGGCCGACAAGCCCATCTATTTCCTTGCACCGGTGATCGCCGCCGTGCCGGCCTTTCTGGCGTTCTCGGTCATCCCGATCGGCCCGATCGTCAGCATCTTCGGGGAACGAACCCCGTTGCAGCTGACCGATCTTCCGGTCGGCGTGCTGATCGTGCTGGCCTGCTCGGCGATGGGGATCTACGGAATCGTGCTGGCCGGATGGGCGTCCGGATCGACGTACCCGTTGCTCGGCTCGCTGCGTAGCGCTGCCCAGATGATCAGCTACGAGATCGCGATGGGCCTGTCCATCGTCGCAGTGTTCCTCTACGCCGGCACGATGTCGACGTCGGGAATCGTTGCCGCACAGGAGACTGGCGGTGAGGTCAGCGCGTTTGGTCTGACCTTCGACGGACCCGGCTGGTACGCCGTCGTCCTGCCGGTCTCGTTCATCATCTACTGCATCGCGGTCGTCGGCGAGACCAACCGCGCACCGTTCGACCTGCCCGAGGCCGAGTCCGAACTCGTCGGCGGCTTCCACACCGAGTACTCCTCGTTGAAGTTCGCGCTGTTCTTCCTGGCCGAGTACATCAACATGGTCACCGTCTCCGCGCTGGCCGCGACGATGTTCCTCGGCGGCTGGCGGGCACCCTGGCCGATCTCGATCTGGGACGGCGCCAACTCCGGCTGGTGGCCGATGCTGTGGTTCGTCGGCAAGGTGATCTTGGGGCTGTTCGTCTTCGTCTGGCTGCGCGGGACGCTGCCCCGGATGCGCTACGACCAGTTCATGCGCTTCGGCTGGAAAGTCCTCGTGCCGGTCGCGCTGCTGTGGATCCTGGTCGTGGCCACGATGCGGGTGCTCTCCCGGGAGTACGACTTCTCCGCCGGCGACATCGCCCTGTACGTGGGCATCCCGGTGTTCGCCCTGGTCATGGCCGCCGTCTGGCTCTGGCCGAGCAAGGTCCCCGACACGGTCGAGAACTCCCGGAAGGAGGGAGTGCCCCCGACGACACCGGGCGCATTCCCCACACCGCCGCTGGACCTCGTCGTACCGCCGAGCCCTGCACTGGTCAAGAAGGACACGGTCAAGCGCGAAGCGGTCGGCGCCGGCAAGCGCAGCGGAGGCACCCGTGCCTAGCCTGCTGCCCAAGCCACTGCAGGGTTTCGGGGTGACCTTTGGCAACATGTTCAAGAAGGTGACCACCGAGTCCTACCCCGAGGACAAGAAGGCCACCAAACCGCGCTACCACGGTCGGCATGTGCTCAACCGGCACCCGGACGGGCTGGAGAAGTGCGTGGGCTGCGAACTGTGCGCCTGGGCGTGCCCGGCCGACGCGATCTACGTCGAGGGCGGTGACAACACCGAGGAGGCTCGCTTCTCCCCGGGCGAACGCTACGGCGCGATCTACCAGATCAACTATCTGCGCTGCATCTTCTGCGGACTGTGCATCGAAGCCTGCCCCACCCGCTCGCTGACCATGTCCAACGACTACGAACTGGCCGACGACAACAGGCAGGACCTGATCTTCACCAAGGAGCAGTTGATGGCACCGCTGCTGCCCGGGATGGAACAGCCACCGCATCCGATGCGCTTGGGCGATCACGAACAGGACTACTACGTCGGTCGCGAGCCGCTCAAGCAGACCGCCGGAGCGGCAGCCGAGGAACACTCCGTACCGCCGGCGGCAACCGCTCCGGCGTCGGGCGATGACATCGGCGCCGACGCGGACGAACTGGGCAAGCCGCTAGGGGAGACCCGTACGTGAGCGAGGCTCTGGAGATATGAACAACGTGTCTGTGCTGGCGGCCGAGGTCGTCAGCAGCGGGGAAACTGCCGCGTTCTGGGTCCTGGGCCCGATCGCCCTAGCCGGTGCGATCGGGATGGTCTTGTCCAGCAACGCCATCCACTCTGCGCTGTGGCTCGTGCTGACGATGTTGAGCCTCGGCGGCTTCTACTTCGTCCAGCAGGCGCCGTTCCTGGGTGCCGTGCAGATCATCGTCTACACCGGCGCGATCATGATCCTGTTCCTCTTCGTGCTCATGCTGGTCGGCCGGGACTATTCCGACTCGATAGTCGAGACGCTGCGTGGCCAACGCCTGGCCGCGATCCTGCTCGGTATCGGCTTCGCCGGACTGGTTGGCGGCCTGATCGCCGACGCGACGTCCGGCGTCGAGTCCGTCGGCCTGGCCGAGATCAACGCTGACGGCGGCAACGTCCCGGCGATCGCGCGACTCCTGTTCACTGACTACCTGCTCGCCTTCGAGCTGACCAGCGCGTTGCTCATCACAGCCGCGGTCGGGGCCATGATCCTGGCCCACATCGAGCGTGAGCCCGGCTCCCGCCCGGGTCAGAAGGAGCAGTCCATCTCGCGGGTGACGGGCCCACGGCCGCAGACCTTGACCGGCCCGGGTGTCTTCGCGCGCGGCAACTCCGTCGCTGCGCCCGCGCTGCTACCGGACGGGTCGACCGCCGAGGACAGCCGGGCGACCGGGATGGAGATGCGCCGGCCACCGGCCATCGCCTCCGGATCGATCGACGATCTGGACGACGTGACCGTCGACAGCGGCGCCAACCGCGACGGGGTGCCGCAGTGACGCCTACCTACTACCTGGTCCTTGCCGCGATCCTGTTCACGATCGGCGCCATCGGGGTGCTGGTCCGGCGCAACGCGATCGTCGTGTTCATGTGCATCGAGCTGATGCTGAACTCGGTGAACCTGACCCTGGTCACCTTCGCTCGGATCAACGGCACCGTCGACGGGCAGATCATGGCTTTCTTCGTGATGGTGGTTGCCGCTGCCGAGGTCGTCGTCGGATTGGCGATCATCATGTCGATCTACCGGACCCGACGTTCGGCCTCGGTCGACGACGCGAACTTGTTGAAGTACTGAGGCAACCGACGTGGAGACCTCGTACGTACCTGCGAGTGGACTGCTGGGTTCGGCGTGGCTGCTCGTCCTCATCCCGCTGATCGGGGCGGCCGTACTCCTTCTCGGCGGCCGGCGACTGGACAAGGTCGGACATCTCATCGGCTGCGCCACGATCGTGGCCGACTTCGTGCTTGCCCTCGCGCTCGTGGCCGCTCTTGCCGGGCAGGCCGAAGGCGAGCAGGCAGTCACCGACACGCTGTTCAGCTTCATCCCGGTCGGTGAACTGCAGGTGGACATCGGGCTGCTCCTGGACCCGTTGTCAGCGGTCTTCATCCTGCTGATCACCGGCGTCGGTGCCCTGATCCACATCTATTCGATCGGTTACATGGGCCACGATCCGGCCCGGCGCCGGTTCTTCGCCTATATGAACCTGTTCGTGGCCGCGATGCTGCTGCTGGTCCTCGGCAACGGGTACGTGACCCTCTATATCGGCTGGGAGGGCGTGGGTCTCGCGTCGTACCTGTTGATCGCGTTCTGGTACCGCCGGCCGGCAGCGGCGACCGCGGCGAAGAAGGCCTTCATCATGAACCGGGTCGGCGACGTCGGCCTGATTCTCGCGATCTTCGTCATGTTCGCGACGCTCGGCTCGACGTCGTTCGCAGACGTCTTCGCCGGAGCGAGTGGGCTGGCGGCCGGAACCGTCACCGCCCTGGGACTGCTGCTGCTGCTCGGCGCCTGCGGCAAGTCCGGCCAGGTACCACTGCAGGCCTGGTTGCCCGACGCGATGGAGGGCCCGACACCGGTCTCCGCGCTGATCCACGCCGCGACGATGGTGACCGCCGGGGTCTATCTCATCGCGCGGTCCGCACCGCTGTTCGACCTGTCCGAGGCCGCGCGCACCGTGGTCACCATCGTCGGCCTCGTCACCCTGCTCTACGGCGCCATCGTCGGGTGCGCGTACGACGACATCAAGAAGGTCCTCGCCTACTCGACGGTCAGCCAGATCGGCTACATGTTCCTGGCCGCCGGACTCGGTCCGGCCGGGTACGCGGTGGCGATCCTGCACCTGCTCACCCACGGGTTCTTCAAGGCCGGTCTTTTCCTCGGAGCCGGGTCGGTCATGCACGGCATGAACGACGAGGTCGACATGCGCAAGTTCGGCGGCCTCGGATCGAAGATGCGGATCACCTACATCACCTTCGCCCTGGGTTACCTCTCGTTGATCGGTTTCCCGTTCTTCTCCGGCTACTTCTCCAAGGACCTGGTCATCGAGGTCGCGTTCGACTCCGGCGGCGCCTTGGGCTGGATCCTCGGCGGCGGGGCGATGCTGGCCGCCGGCCTGACCGCCTTCTACATGACCCGACTGATGGTGATGACCTTCCTTGGCAGGCCGAGGTGGGACAAGGACGCACACCCACACGAGTCGCCCTCGGTGATGACCGTGCCGATGATCATCCTGTCGCTGGGCTCGGTCTTCGCCGGCTTCATCCTCGTCAACGTGATCCCGCTCGGCGCGTGGTTGGAGCCGGTATTCGGCCCCGAGCCCGAGGCCGATCACGTCGTTGCACCGATCGTGGTGTCCATCCTCACCACGGTGGTCGTGGCACTCGGCGTTGCTGCCGCCTGGTTCTTCGTCGCTCGTCGTGAGGTGCCTATCCGCCCACCGGTCAACGTCTCTCCAGTGATCAAGGCCGCCCGGGCGAACCTCTACGGCGATGCCTTCAACGAATCGGTGTTCATGCGACCTGGTCAGTGGCTCACCCGCGCGATGGTCTACGTGGACAACCGCGGCGTCGACGGTGCGGTCAACGGCCTGGCCGCTGGGCTCGGCGGAACATCCGGCCGGCTGCGCCGCACGCAGACCGGATTCGTCCGCTCGTATGCGCTGAGCATGCTCGGCGGGGCGCTCGTGGTCACCGTGGCGTTTCTGGCGGTGCGGTTCGTATGACCGACGTGCCCTTCCTCTTGATCCTGATGGTCCTGCCGCTGCTGGCTGGGCTCGGACTGCTGGCCGTACCCGAAGACCGCCATGACCTGATCCGGCGGATCACACTCGGCGTGTCATTGCTCGTGCTGGTTCTGGCGGTGGCCATGACGGTGGCCTTTCAACCGAGCGGCCCGCGATTCCAGTTCATCCAGTCCTACAGTTGGATTCCTGATTTCGGCGTGCAGTTCGCCCTCGGTGTGGACGGCATCGCCCTGGTGATGATCCTGCTAATCGGCCTGCTGGTGCCGGTTGTGATCGGCGCCTCCTGGAACGAGGGCGCCGACGCGGGCCGCGGCACCGGCAAGAGCGGCAGCATGCGGACGTTCTTCGCCTGGTTGCTCATCCTCGAGGCGCTGTTGATCGGCGTCTTCGC